>JAIOHO010000430.1 GCA_019912905.1 Anaerolineae bacterium | reverse complement strand
TCCTCGTCCTCATTGTCATGATGCTCTATTTTGGAATCTTCCCCACCGGAGCCATTATCTTCCTTCCGCTCTTTCTACTGCTGGCTTTTCTGGCGTCTGTCGGGGTGGCTTTATGGTTGTCGGCCATGAATGTCCAGTTTCGCGATGTCCGCTACACCGTTCCTTTCATCACCCAGCTCTGGCTGTTTATCACGCCGATTGCCTATCCCAGTAGTTTGATCGAGAATGACGTCTTAAGGACTATTTATGGACTCAATCCCATGACGGGCGTGGTGGAAGGATTCCGCTGGGCGCTGCTGGGTACCGATACTGCCCCTCAGCCGGTCATCATCGTGTCCACCCTCGTCACCGTCATTCTCGTGGTCAGCGGGCTGGTTTACTTTCGGAACATGGAAAAGACATTCGCCGATGTTGCTTAGAGGGTCGCATGAGTGATCTGGCTGTTCGTGTTCGTGGGTTAGGCAAAGAGTATCGCATTGGAGATACCCAAAAGGCGTATCGCACCCTGCGGGATACGCTGGTCGATTCGGTCCAGGCACCTGCGCGGCGGGCCTGGCAGCTGGCACGCGGGCATGCGTATGGGGCAACGAACCTGAACAAATCCATATGGGCATTGAAGGATGTCAGCTTCGACGTCCGGCATGGGGAAGTGCTGGGTATCATCGGGTCCAACGGGGCGGGCAAAAGCACGCTGTTGAAGATCCTGTCGCGGATCACCGAACCCACGGAAGGGGCCATCGACCTGTACGGGCGGATTGGAGCGCTGCTCGAAGTGGGGACCGGTTTCCATCCTGAATTGACCGGGCGCGAGAATGTGTTCCTCAATGGCGCAATCCTGGGTATGTCGCGCCTGGAGGTTGCCAGGAAGTTCGATGAAATCGTCGATTTTTCCGGCATCGAAACGTTTATCGACACCCCCGTCAAGCATTATTCCAGCGGCATGCGCCTGCGTCTGGGTTTCTCGGTAGCGGCCCATCTGGAACCAGAAATTCTGGTGATTGATGAAGTGCTGGCGGTGGGTGATGTGAGCTTTCAGCGGAAGTGCCTGGGAAAAATGGAAAACGTCGCCTCCAGCGGGCGTACCGTGCTGTTCGTCAGCCACAATATGACGGCGGTGTCTGCGCTCTGCACCCGTGCCATCATGCTCAAAGAGGGTCGCATCGTTGAAGAGGGTAGCGCGGATGATGTCATCCAAAAATACATTATGGACACCCTGGAAACGACCGGCATCTCCCTCAGTGAACGGACGGACCGTGAAGGCGATGGTAAGCTGCGTTTCACCACGCTCCAATTTCAAGATGCCAATTCAAAAAGTGATGTGGTTATCCCTGGAAACGATGTGGATGTTATTGTGAGCTATAAGTCTCCTCTGGATACACTCCATAACGTGGAGATGTCCGTGAAATTCATGGACAACTACAATAATGTCATTATCACAGGATCAACCTCGTTCTACGACGGTTTCGATACACTTCCCGCAGAAGGCAATCTCATCTGTCGTTTCTACGATTTCCCGCTTGCCCCAGGACATTACAAAATTTATCTCTATGCACGTGTCAATGGTATCTTGGCGGATCAAATCGAGAACGCAGGCAGTTGTGACGTAAGCGAAGGGGATTTTTTCGGAACCGGTAAGTCACCACGCAGCGGTGGCAAGCAGGGTGCAGTGATGGTCAGGCATCACTGGTACACAACTGACAACCTCTCGGAAGCAATGACTATTGTCGACAACGATTATCCAATAGGGCATTAAGTCCTTATGCTTCACGCTACGGAGTTTAGACATGTCGTTCTTTGCTGACCTTCGGTCCTATGGTTTCCATTCAAATAAGGATACGCTGGAGCGGAAAATTCTCGAATGGCGAGAAAAATTAGCTCTGCTGCCGCCGATTTCGTATATGCGGGATGTCATCGCTTTTACGGGTCTTTCCCTTGAGGAATGTCTCCGTCGCGCCCAAGACAAAAACTACCATAAAGAGCTGTGGTACACACGCGATCGTACCAATGAAGCGGAATATCAGGCATTTTATCAGGAAAGTGATTTCTACATTTTTCGCCAGCCTTGGCGATACCGCCTCTACACCTGGCACTTTCTCACAAAGATGCTACCGCCTCAGGGGTCTATGGTTGATTATGGGTGTGGCGCGGCTTGCGCTACAGAGTGGATGAGTTCTCGCTACCCAGAATATCGATATGTTGCTGCTGATATTCAATCTTCTTCACTAGAGTTTGCAAAATTCAGACTAGCGCAACGGCCTAATGTCGAAATAAAGACTATTGGCCTCGAAAAAGCTGGTCTGCCCCTGGATGCTCAGTATGATCTCATCACATGCTGCGATGTCATGGAGCACACTTATAATCCTGATGAGATTTTTTGCCACTTCATCGAACATCTTGCACCCAACGGTCTACTTTATGTCACATATCAGGATTTTGGTTGGGACGAAGGTGAGAATCTAGACGAATCTCGCCAAAAACGAGGGCCAGCGCTCCAAATTCTGAAAGAAAAACTTATACCTATCAAGGCAGTTGATGATAAGGGTTCATATTGGGGATTGTATAGAAAGCTGTCATTGAGCTGAAATGGACAAGGATTATAAAGTTATCCGGCGAGTTGAAAACAACCGCCTTGTGTATTACATGCGCACGCCCAATTCAGAATTCTGGGATGAGTGGTCTTTAGCGGACTTGACGGAAGCATCTTATGCCAATGCGCGCCTGGGTTTCAGCAAACCATTTGAGGGTACTTTCTACGATTACATTCCTCAGACCGGCAAAATTCTGGAAGCAGGTTGTGGGAACAGCAGATATGTCGTGAGCCTGCTGGCGAAGGGCTATGACATAGAAGGCGTCGAATGGGGCAACAAAACGATCGAAGCAGTTAAACAATTCTTTCCCGATCTGCCTATTCGCGAAGGGGATGTCACCTATCTTGACGTGCCTGATGAATATTATCAGGGATACCTGTCCCTCGGAGTTATGGAACACCGCAGGGAAGGACCCAAACCTTACCTTGATGAGGCCTTTCGAGTACTTAAGCCTGATGGAATCGCTTTAATTTCGGTTCCCTGTTTCAATCCCTTGCGCCAGTTCAAAGCCAATATTGGTTTCTTTAAATCGGATTCGCATGATCTGGACTTCTATCAATATGCCTATTTACGAGACGAATTCCAGGCCTATCTTCAGGAAACAGGTTTTGAGATTCTAGACTGGCGTACTTACGGGGGCGTGAAAGGAATAAAAGACGAAATTGGCCTGATCAATCTAGTATTGGGATGGCCGATAATCGGAAAATATTTACGGAAGGTACTCCAGCGGTGGCGCTACGGCAATACGCACCTGGGTCATATGATGGTTTTCGCGTGTCGCAAACCTGAAAAAGATAATCTATGACCGATCAACCAATTCATCTGGTCCTGTTTTTCACGCGCAAGCTCGCACTTGCGAATTGGGTGAACTGGGGGATGCTGCCGCGCGAGGTCGCTCTCTATCGTCGTTTGCAGGAACGAGGCGTTCAGGTCAGCTTTGTGACTTATGGCGATGGGCATGATCTGCAATATGCCAATCAGATACCGGGCATCCAGATTCTGTGCAATCGCTGGCGTCTGCCAATGAACTGGTACATTCGACTCCTGCCCTGGTTACATGGTTCAGCCCTGCGGCGCGCGGATGTGTTCAAGACCAACCAGACGAATGGGGCTGATGTGGCACTGCGAGCTGCGCAGACCTGGAAAAAGCCGCTGATCGCCCGCTTCGGGTACATGTGGTCCTCGCACGTGGCCGAGGAAAGTGGGCCAGATTCTGACGCTTTTCAGGAAGCTTTGCAGCTCGAAACGCTCGTCTTTCCGCAAGCTCAACGCGTTGTCGTCACAGCCCCATTTATGGCCGAGGCCATTCGTGAAAGGATACCCGGTGCACCTGAGGTGACGGTCATCCCGAACTACGTCGATACAGAAATATTCGCGCCACCAGAGGAAACTATATCCAAAGAATACGACGCCATCTTTATTGGCCGCCTCAAACCACAAAAGAACATCCCGGCCCTCCTGGAAGCTGTCTCAGAAATGGATATACACCTGGGAATCATCGGGGCTGGGTCGAGGACTGAAGAAGCGGAATTCGAACAGATTATTGCGCCATTGCACGGTAAAGTGACCTGGGTAGGGAAAAATATCCCGAATACGGAACTCGTGAGTTATCTCCACCGAGCCAGGCTGTATATCCTGCCCTCGCATTATGAGGGTCATCCCAAGACCCTGATCGAAGCGATGGCCTGTGGGCTGCCAGTCATCGGCGCGGATGTCAGCGGAATCCGCGACGTAATTCAGCACGGCGAAAACGGCTGGTTGTGCACTACGGAACCGGACAGCATCCGGGCTGCGCTGCATACATTACTGGCTGACGAAGCGCTGCGAGAGCACTTAGGGCAGGGTGCGCGACGGTATGCGCTCGATCACTATGCCCTCGACCAGATTGTCGATCAGGAATTGGCTGTACTGCGGCGGTTGGCGGGCTATGACCAATCCTAAAGTCAGCGTGCTGATGGCCGTTTACAACGGTGAACGGTACCTGCAAGCCGCGCTTGACAGCATCCTCAACCAAACCTTTTCGGACTTCGAACTGGTGATTATCGACGACGCTTCGACGGACGATACCGCTGCGATCCTGGCGGCTTGCGCGGCGCAGGACGCCCGCATTCGCCTGGTGCCAAACGAACACAATCTAGGACTGACGCGCTCGCTGAACAAAGGACTGCACCTGGCATGTGGGGACTATATCGCCCGGCAGGATGCCGACGATGTCTCGATGCCCGACCGCCTGGCAAAGCAGGTCACGGCGCTCGACACACAAGCCGACACGATCCTGGTGACGGGTCATCTGGATCTTATCGACGAACAGGGGGAGGTCTGGCGGCGGCCACGCTGGGGAGGGTCACCGCCTGTGGTGGCGTGGCACCTGTTGTTCTACAATTACGTCGGTGGACACTCGCAGGTCATGTTCCGCCGTCGGTCGATTCTCGACCTGGGGGGCTATAATGAGCAGTGGCGCTACAGTCAAGACTACGAACTCTGGTGTCGCGTAGTGCATGTTGGGGACATTGCTTTCCTGCCGGATGTCCTGTTGCAATGGCGGCGGCATTCGAGCAGCATCACCGGACAGAAGAAGCTGGAACAAGAAGCCTACAGCCTGATGGTCAGTGGGCGAGCGCAGAGCGACCTGACCGCGACACCTCTGACCATTGGGGACATGGCAGCACTGCGCAGTTTTTGGCTTCGATCGTTTCCTGGAACCGACCGGGCTGCCTGGATTCACGAGCATCTGCGCGTGCTTCATCATGCATTTCTTGAGCGTTACGAAACCGATCGTCCAACTCTGGCCGTAGAACTTGAGGATTTAATCGGGCAGCGTTTTTTCGTCTGGGCGCTCGTCACCCTGAAGAGCGGCCATCTGCTTAGAGCCTTGAATCTCTTCATTCTCGCCGGATACTGGCAATCCCTTCCGCAGTTGGCGCGGCAGTGGCGGCAGCAGATTCGATCAAAGGTTCCCCATGAGCACTAGCCGGATACCCACAGTCAGCATTTTGATGTCCGTCTTTAATGCAGAACGTTACCTGAAACAGGCTATCGAAAGCATCCTCAAGCAGACATTTGACGATTTCGAACTGCTCATCCTGAATGATGGTTCGACAGACAGTAGTGCGGGAATCGTAGCTACCTATGCCCAGCAGGACAACCGCATTATCGTCCATCTTAGTCCGACAAATCAGGGCCTCGTCAAGAATCTGGTCTTCGGGGTTACTCAGGCCCGCGGGAAATACATTGCCCGGATGGATGCGGACGACATCAGCCTGCCACAGCGGTTGGAAAAACAGGTCGCTTACCTCGACGCTCGTCCTGAAGTGGGCTTATTAGGGACAAATGTCCAGTATATTGACGAGAATGGGGCTTTCCTTGAGGGGGGTCGGTCACGACATTTAGCGCCGGAGTCTGAAGTGGTGCTGCGCTGGATGCTTATGTGGAAAAATGTCATCTATCACCCCACAGTCATGCTAAGAAGGCGTGTCTTAGAGGAACACCACCTCAACTACAATGCGGAATATTCACGCACTCAAGATTGGGAACTCTGGACACAGATGATTCGCCACACACAGGTTCATCGGCTCCACGATGTCCTGCTCCACTATCGCATTCTTCCAGCCAGCCTGTCACATACCGCCGAAAGTAAGATCTGGATTCGCCGCAATATGGAGCGCGAAATGATCGCATTCATGGGGAATGCTGTCGTCTCACACGAAGGTTTCTCAACTTTGCTGGACGTGTTCAGTCAGGCTGAGCCTCAAGGCGAACAGGTTTACTGGGCGGCAACTGCCTTGCTGTTCGAGATTTACCGGCGCTACCGCACTAAGGGGCTGTCCCCAACCGACCGGCGGACCATCGAAACGGACGTCATTAACCGCTGCCGCACGCTGGCAAGACTCGCTGCCCGGGGTTCCAGGCGTGAGGCATTGCAAATCCTGATGCCCGCCATCCAATTGAATGCCGGTCTGTTTATGAGGATAGCCGCTGGGAAACTTGCTGCCAGGGTGAACCGTCAATGAGGGGGCTGGTTTGAAACCTACTCGTACATCTTCAGCATCCTGGCGACGTATAATCCCGTCCATTAACCTTCACCGAAGTCCTTCGACGGTGTTCATCAATACGCTTCTCGGTGGGTAGGTGATCAGCCACCAGAACCCCTTTAACTACCCTGACCGTTCGCATCTGGGGGATACATTTCGGTTAGGAGCTTTCAACGCACTGTCTGGTAACATTCGGCCAGCAGGTCCATGCTGATTTCGACATCATGCTGGGTGCGAATCAGATTCAAACACGCCTCACTTAACTGCTGGCTCTTCTGCGGATTCGCCAGCAGGTCCTGAATCCCTGCCTG
>JAIOHO010000429.1 GCA_019912905.1 Anaerolineae bacterium | reverse complement strand
TTCTAATAGCAGGTATGATGCTGATGGTGAGCGCTGCTGCACTGCCGCTGGCGGCGCAGGACACGCAGCCTGCGCTTCAGGCTTACCCGGTTCCGGCAGGGTCGCACCCGCATGACGTCGCCCCCGCGCCGGATGGCTCGGTGTGGTATACCGCGCAGAATCGGGGCGAACTGGGCAGGCTCGACCCGGCCAGCGGCGAAACTGTTCATATCCCACTGGGCGCAGGGTCTCGGCCTCACGGGGTCATCGTCGGGCCGGACGGCGCGGCCTGGGTGACCGACGGCGGCATGAATGCCATCGTGCGCGTCGATGCGGACACCGAAGCCATCAGCGTCTACCCACTGCCCCCGGAGCACCGGAACGCCAACCTGAACACCGCCGCGTTCGACGGCAGCGGCGTGCTGTGGTTTACCGGCCAGAACGGGATATACGGGCGGCTGGACCCGGCCAGCGCCGAGATGACGGTGTATGACGCCCCGCGTGGACGCGGACCCTATGGCATCACGGCCACCCCGGACGGCGACATTTATTATGCTTCGCTGGCCGGAAGTTATGTCGGCTACATTGACCTGGAAACCGGCGAGGTGACGGTGCTGGAACCGCCGACCCCGAATCAGGGCGCGCGCCGGGTGTGGTCGGATTCGCAGGGGCGCATCTGGGTCAGCGAGTGGGACGCGGGCCACGTATCGGTCTATGACCCGACCGACGAAAGCTGGCAGACCTGGCCGCTGCCCGGCGACAGCCCGCGTGCCTATGCCGTCTATGTCGATGACCGCGACGTCGTCTGGCTCAGCGATTTCACGGCCAACACGCTGGTAAGCTTCGACCCGGCCACGGAGACGTTCACCTCGTACCCGCTGCCCAGCCCGGTCAGCCAGGTCCGCCAGATTTTAGGGCGGCCCGGTGAGGTCTGGGGTGCGGAGTCGGCTGCCGATCAACTGGTCGTGATTCGCACCGGGGAATCCGAATAGGAGGTCAAGCGCCGCGTCGCGTCCACATGGAACGTCTGGCGGTCACACTGGGGGCCATTGCGGTGGGCGTCGGCGGCATCCTGCTCTATTTTTATGCCGCGAATGGGCTGCTCGATGTTCTGCTGGCGGATCGTATCGCCTCCGATGGCAGGCTCGACCGTGTCTACAACCGGGCACGCCTGCGGGAGCGCATCCGCCCCTGGCTGTTCGTCGGACCGGCGCTGATCCTGCTCACCCTGTACCTGATCTACCCGGCCATCCAGACGGTGATTCTCAGCTTTTACGACGAGCGCTCGCGCCTGTTCGTCGGCCTGCGCAATTATCAGTGGGCGCTGGAAGATTTTGGATTCCGCATCTCCATCCGCAACAACCTCGGTTGGCTGCTGATTGTGCCGTTCACCAGCACGGCGCTCGGCCTGCTCATCGCGGCGCTGGCCGACCGGGTGAAATGGGAAAGCGCCGCCAAGTCGCTGATTTTCATGCCGATGGCGATCTCATTTGTCGGGGCGTCGGTCATCTGGAAGTTCATGTACGCCTTCCGCCCGGTGCAGTTCCCGCAGATCGGCACCTTAAATGCGATCGTCGTCGGGCTGGGCGGCCAGCCGCTGACCTGGTATACCGAGCCGCCCTGGAATAACCTGGCCCTGATGGTCATCCTCATCTGGATTCAGGCCGGGTTCGCCATGGTGCTGCTGTCGGCGGCCATGAAAGGCGTCCCTGAAGAACTGGTCGAGGCGGCGCGCATCGATGGGGCCAGCGAGATTCAGGTCTTTTTTCGCATCCTGCTGCCGCAGATCGTCGGAGCCATCACGGTGGTCATGACGACCATTCTGATTGCCGTGCTGAATACCTTCGACATCGTCTATACCATGACCAACGGTCAGTTCCAGACCGAAGTGCTGGCGAATTACATGTACCGCTGGATGTTTCGCAACTTCGACAGCGGACGCGGCAGCATGATCGCCGTGACGATTATGCTGGCGGTGACTCCCCTGCTCATCTGGAATATCATCCGCTTCCGGCGCGAAGAAACCGAGCGATAACATACCCCCATAGGTATGACGAATTACACTATACCGCGCCAGCCAGACCTGTTAAGCTATTCGACATCGTACGGGTTTGAGAGAAATATCTTTAGAGGATCAGAATATGAAATGGCTCCTCGCTTTACTTCTGGTTGCGGTCTGCGTGGTGGGCTTTAGTCCGGTAATGGCACAGGAGATGATGTGCCCTGGGCATGAGGGGAATACCATCGCTTCCCTTGCCGAATGTGTGAGTCATGCAGCCAGTGAAGGCCATATCACCAATGCGGGAATTGCCAAAAGCCTGCTGGCAAAACTGAATGCGGCGCAGTCTGCGCTCGATCGCGGCCAGCCGTCGGTGGCGATCAATACGCTCGAAGCCTTTATTCGCGAGGTTCAGGCCCAGGCCGGCAAGCATATCCACCTGGAACATGCCGGTCACATGGTCGAACATGCCCGGCGGGTAATTGCTGCCTTAGGCTGACAGGACGCGTGGGCGGGCAGACCTTTCCGCTCCTAAAAAATGGATTGGGGTTTAGCCTGCCCTGCGGTAAACCACCAGCGGCACGGTCGAGGTCGGGAACTCGGCGGCCTGCACGTACCCGGCGTAATTTTCCGTCCCGAAGCTGATAATGTAGTCGGGGTTCAGCTTCGCGGCGGTCAGGCGCAGCAGATCGGTCAGGTCCGCCGCCCCGTCGATCAGGGCCGTGGCTTCCGGGCTGGCGAGACCCAGCGGATCGAGCATAGGCCGGTGCGTATAATAGCCGAGGATGCCGATATTGGTCGATTGGATCAGGGCATCCTCGTCAGCGTTGGCGTTCAGGTAATCGACGACGCGGAACATGCCGGCGCGCCAGATCGAGTCGATTTCGGCCACCGAGAGGTAATTGCCGACGCTGCTGTAGGCCACGCCCATCAAAATCAAACCGGTGCAAGCGCGCGCCATCCACATCCGCACGCGCCCGCCATCCAACAGCCAGGCCAGGCCAACCGCAACGAGCACATTCAGCAGGGTAAACAGCGGCGCAAAATACCAGTCGAAGCCCAGGTTATTGGGCAGCGCGACGTAAGCCAGGTGCAGCACGCCAAAGACCAGCAGCGGCATCCCCTGCCAGCGCTTCCGTCCAAGATAACCCACACCCAAAATCAACGGACCGATCGCGGCAAGGCCAAAGAAACGCAGCGGCTCGTAGAACACCACGCGCAGCTTGCTGCCAAGCGCCGCCGGTTCCCACAGCCGAACGATGGCGCTTTTCGCCAGCACCGACTGGGGAATCGGCAGGCCGTAGGTGGCGGTAGCGACGATCACCCAGGGCAGCCCGATCAGCAGGCTCAACCCGGCTTCCTTCCAGGGCAGGCGGCGTTCGCGCCATACCACCGTCCCGGCCAGCACTGCCAGCACGAAGATGCCATCCGGTCGGGTCAGCGTCGCCAGTGACCCGGCCACCGATGCCTGTGTATAGCGCCCGCGAATGATGCCCACCAGCGCGATCAGGTTGAGCAGCACAAACAGCGGTGTCTCCATCCCGCTGTTCGAAGCAATGCTCATGGCACGATTGGTGATGATGAGCACACCCGCTACACCATAGGCCAGCCCGCCCCAACGGGGCACGAGTTCATCGACGAGCAACCCCAGGACATACAACAGGGCCACTTCGCAGGCCAGATTGAGGATCGTGGCCGCAACCGTCACCGGCAAATTCAACGCTTCGAAGATCGCAGCGATCAGGCCGTAAACTGGCGTGGTCGTCGCCAGCACATACTCACCCAAGTTATAGGTAAACTGGCTGTGATGGATGAGGTTGAAGCTGGTACGAAAGGTGATAAACGGATCGTCCAGCACGAACCTACCGTAATACGGGATGCGCCACAGCAGCAGGAAAACGCAGAGCGCCAGGAATACCGGACCCGGATGGATGTGTCGCTTCAGGGCATTGAGCATCGTTTCGCGCATGTCCTAGCTCACCCCAATGGTCACACTGTCGCCCTGCGGCTGGCCGTCGGCATCCGTGATGGGCAGGCGTGTGCCCTCCGGCAGATGGTACAGCCCGATCCGCACCGCCGCCACGTCTGACGCAGCCTCCAGGGGGATGTGATGGGCATCCGCGATGATCACGCCGCTGCGCCACTGCCCGGTCGGATAGCGGCCCTGAGCCGGGGCGCTGTCATCCTGGGCGATAATCTGGCCGTCGGCATCCAGCACGTGGACGAATACCTGATCATTCTCTGCCAGCGGCGCTTCTGTTTGCCAGTAGAGCGTCAGATCGAGCGCATCCTCATGCACCTCCAGTGTATAGTGCTCCAGCGTAATCGACTCGCCAAAACGCAGCCCAAGCGGTTCCACGTCGGCGGGTAGGGCCGCGCTGTCCGGTCGATTCAGGGTCACCGGCACGATGGCCGATGCGTAGGTTACGGTGCTGCTGTGGGCCGGGGTGATGATCACCAGCGCCGGAGTCAGCCGGTCGAGATCGGCGGGCAGTTCAACCGGCGTGGACACCCGAACCAGCGCATTTTCGATGGACACCGCCGGCACATCGACCATTGCATAGCGTGTCGCGGCATCCGGGCTGATGACCTCGATGCGCCAGAACGCGACCGGGTAGCCGCGCTGCGGCTGGAAGTCGCCGTAGGTGGCGGTCACGGTCAGGCTATGATTCGCCTCATCCTGAATGACCTCCGGCTGCAAGACGAACGGATTGCCCGCTTCGGCGATCGCCCCCAGCGGTACCAGTTCGCTGACACCCTGCGGCCAGTCGGCTTCATAGGCTGCCCGCATCTGCGCGGCGCGTTCGCCCTGCCCGGCCTGGTCCAGCGCCTGCGCCAGAAAATAATCCGCCGCCAGCCCTGCCCCGGCATCCGCCGCCTGTTGATAAGCCGCCGCCGCATCCTGAGCGCGACCCTCACGCAGCGCCACATCGCCGCTGAGAAGATAATCCATGCGCTCCGCCTGGTTGTCGGCCCAGCGGTCCGGCCCCCAGAAGGCTTTGGCCGCTCGCCAGTCCGGGTCCGCCGCAGGCCGCAGCCGGTCCAGCGCCGCCTGAATGTCCCCCTGCGCCAGCGCCGCCGCTGCCTGGGCCACCAGATCGCGCGGGCTGATCATCATCGCCGGGAGGGTATCCAGCCAGTCGATGGCCGTCTGCCAGCGCTGCGCCGACAGCCATAATGCCGCCTGCCGCCGGGTTTCGTCGGGCCGGTCGAACACCGCCAGGTAATCCCACGTCTCCGAATCCGCCGCGACCACCCCCAGCAGGCGGTCCTGCTGCTCGGAATCCAGCAGGTAAAAGAACGAATCGGACAGCAGCGTGCGCACTGCCAGGACTCGCGCTTCGGGCCGGTCGCTGTCCAGCGCCGCCAACAGCACCTCTGCCCCGGCTTCGGGCCTCCCCAGCGCTGCCTGTGTATAAGCCAGCGCGTCGGTCAGCGGGGCAAGATCGGGATAGGCGGCGTGCAGTTGTGCCCACAGCGGCAGGGCCTGGGAATCTGCCCCGCGCATCAGGTCCGCATAGGCCAGCCCCAGCCGCGCCCGGTCGCTGTCCGGCTGCGAGTCGAGCAGCGCCTGCCACGAATCGGCCAGCGGCTCCCAGATTTCCGTGCTGCCGGGCCGAGCCATCTCGAATCCGGCGGCGCTCCAGCGCGGGGCCGGGTCTTCGGGGTAAGCGGCGTTCATCCGGGCAAACAGGTCGTCGATGGCGTCCGGCGTGAGATCGGCGCGGCGGCCAAAAATCCACTGCCCTTCGACCGTATCCAGATAGGGGAAGCGTTCAGGCTGCATGACCAACTGCGGCAGGCGGGTATGATCGGCCAGGCTGACGAGGTGCGTCACGCCCCACCGAGTCATGAATTCCAGGTCGTCGCGGTCGAGCCAGGGGGCAGTCGTCCCGTAGATGTTGTAGAAGCGGTTGTCCGCCGCGTTTGCCAGGTTGCGGTTGCGCCGTCCCCCCGTCACCAGCACGCGCGGCAGGTCCTCGATCGCCACACTGGTGGTATCCGGCGGAGTCATCAGAATTGTGGTCTGGTTGGCAGGCAGCAGCATCTGAAGGCGGGCGGTGAGGGCCGTCTGAGCGGGGCGCAGCCGACGGAATCCCTGCATCTCGTTAAACGATTGGATCTGGTCGCGGGCGCTGGCCGGGATGGGGACCGGCTCGAACAGCAGCAGCGCCCCTGCCGCCATCAGAATCACACTGACGAGCCAGGCCGGGTACACCTTCCACCGCGACTCGAGCCACCGCAGCGCATGGTCGAGGCTGAGGCCCAGAATCAGGGGGATCGGCAGGATGAAAAAGGTCGTCAGCAGGCCGACGCTGGACGCGAACTTGTTAAACCATTCGGTCAGACCAGGGGTAAACGAAAGCAGCAAAAAGACCGCCGTCGCGCCGAACCCATACTGCGCCGCCCATGACCGCCGGATGCCCAATGCGTACAGCAGGCCGAGGACGATGACCAGCCCGATGACCGGGTGATAAAACACGCTGGCCGGGTTGCGGATAAAGGTCGAACCGACGACCGGCAGATTGGGCAGCAGCAGGAACCAGCCCTGCGTGCTGACTTCTTCTACGTCCGCCACGGCTTCATCCCGAATCAGGGTGTCCGCCGCGCCCAGCCCCGCCCGGTTCAGCCGCTGGACAAAGGGCAGCGCCAGTAAAAACACCAGCACCAGCCCAAGGGGAATCCAGCGCACCAGCGCGGTCTTCCTGCCCGGCGAAACCAGCCAGTGGAGCGCCACCGTCACGCCGATGCTGAAAACAAACAGGCTAATCTGAATGGGGTGCAGGATCGCCAGTGCCGCGCCCACCAGGGCAATCATGAACAGGCCCCGGCGCTGCCGCCCGCGAAGGTACGCGAACCCGATCATCAGCGTCAGCGGCAGCATCAGGGCGATCGACATCTGCCGCAGGGTGTTGATCTGAAAGACTGCCAGCCGCCCGTAGGTGGTATAACCGGGATAATGCGCAATACTGTCCAGCAGCAGCAAACCCACCAGCGCCAGCGCCGCAGCGCTCCAGGCAGCCGCCTGTTCGCGGCGGGTCAGTTCGTAGACCAGGGCAAACATCGCCAGGGGGACGGCCCATAAAAAGAGCGGATTCAGGTCGAACCAGATAATCTGCGCCGTGCTGACCCCACTGGCCCATGACCATACGGCATGGTTATAAGTCCAGCCGTCGGTATCGAAGCGCGTATCGCCGTTGAGGACGGCCACCTGACGCGCGCGCAGCGGCAGTCCGTTCGGGGTCTCAGAGATGTTATTCGCCAGCCACCCCGCCTGCGAGACGAATATGACCTGGTCTTCGAAGCCAAAGAAGCGGTAGCGGCTGGCAGAACTGACGGCCAGCACCACCACGCAGGCCGCCAGCACCACCCCGTACAGCGGCAGTTTATCCCACGTCCAGCGCCAGGCCGGTGCATCCGGCGCAGGTCCGGTGGGCCGCCACGCCAGTCCCAGCATCAGGCCGTGCAGCACCACCCCATAAACCGCGACCGGCACGTTGAACAGGCGGAAGATCGCGCCCAGGATAATTGTCGGGGCCAGCCCGCAGGCCAGCACCCACATCCAGCGCATGATGGGGTGCGGCAGGCGATGTTTACCCAGAGCGCGGGCCAGCAGATAGCCCGGCAAATAAACCTGAGCCAGCACTGCCAGCACCAATGCCGCCGTGCTGCCCTTCAACGGCCCGCTTTGGATCATCATCCACAGCAGCGAAATCAGGATGAGCGCGGTCAAAAAGAGCGGGGTTCGCCTCGACGCCATGTCTGCCTTTCATGCATTCCGACGCGGCATTATAGTTCATCCCCACTAGAAAATCATCCGTGACCGGGCGGGGACGTAGCTCTTGCCAGCAGACGGTGGTCCCAGGTTCACTTCCTTGCGGCTATTTTCGAAACTTATGAAATATAATTATCTGTAGTATCCTAAGGTATTCTCCCACACTGGGTCATTATGGCTGACGGTTCAGCAGACGATCTCCAGCAGCAACTGAACGCCCTCGCCGAGCGCAAGGGTATGAGCGTCGAACGCCTTCTGCGCGAATGGATCGCTGCTGAATCGGCACCGGAAAACCTGTCAGACTCATCCTTTCGGACTCTGGTCGAGAACAACCCGGACTTCATCGCCCGGTTTGACCGTTCCCGGCGCTACCTCTATGTCAACGCCGCGCTTGAGCAGGCCACCGGACACACGCTGGCGGAGCATTTCGGCAAAACACCCCTGGAGATGCGCGAGCCGGTGGACCTGAACCGCTTTGTATATGACCATCTGCAACGCGTGCTCGAAAGCGGCGAAACCAAACACCTGACGTTCGCCTATCCGTCGGAGGAGGGCGCCCATTTTGAGCTGCGCTTAATCCCCGAAATGGACGTGGAAGGGGTCATTCAGTCTGTGCTGGCGATCAGCCGCGACATCAGCCATCAGAAACAGATGGAGCGCCGCCTGTACGAAAGCGAAGCCCGCTACCGGGCCATCGTCCAGAGCCAGTTGGATATGGTCTGCCGTTACACACCGGATACCGTCCTGACGTTCGTCAACGATGCCTACTGCCATTTTTTCCAGAGGACCCGAGAGGAACTGATTGGCCGCAGTTTCCTGACCACCAGCCCGCCAGACCAGCACGCGGCCATCTGGAGACGCGTGGAAATCCTGCGCCATGATCCCAGCCCTGAAGTGGCCCTCTACCGCTCGGTCGTGCCCAACGGTGAGGAGTTATGGATTCAATGGGTCGATCACGGCATTGTCAACGAACAGGGCCAGGTGGTGGAAGTGCAGGCGGTCGGGCGCGATGTGACCAAACTCCGGCAGTTGGAAGATGAACGCGTGCGCTCGGCAGCGCTGGCCGCAGAACTGGCTAAAGAACGCGAGGTCATTGAACTGAAAAACCAGTTCATTTCGATGGTATCGCACGAATTTCGAACCCCATTGGGCATCATCAAAACTTCGGATGACCTCATCCGGCGCTACATCGACCGGATGTCGCCGGACCAGATTGAGGAACATCTGGATCGCATCAGTCAGCAGGTCGTGCAAATGACCCAACTCCTCGATGATGTGCTTGCCCTCGATCCCACCCGCGCCAACCTGTTCGAACTCAACCCCCAGCCCATCGACGTGGTCGATTTCTGCCAGTCCCTGGTCGAGCATCTGCAACTACTGGACAATAACCAGCATCCGGTTCTCGTCGAAATGCGCCAGCAGGCTGGTGAGGTGGTGGCCGACATTCGCTTTCTCAATCGCATCCTCAGCAATCTGCTTTCCAACGCCTTCAAATACTCGCCGCCGGGCAGCACGGTTCGCCTGACCATAGAGCAGGATCAGCACGATCTCATCATCGAGGTACAGGACCAGGGCATCGGCATCCCCGAACCCGATCAGGCCCAGATCTTCGAGCCGTTCTTCCGGGCGAAAAATGTGCGGACCGTAAGCGGAACCGGATTGGGCCTCGCGATCGTCCGCCAGCACATCGAAGCGCACGGCGGCAGCATCACCCTCGCCAGCCAACCCGGACAGGGAACAACCTTCTTCGTGCGCCTGCCCCTCTGACTGCGGCCTTGCGGTGGAATACATTCTGGGCCAGAAATGATCTGACCCCTCGATTGGAGGGGCCAGACCTGACGGGTATCTGTCGAGAGACAGCCAGGGAGATTACTTGTTTTTGCCGCCTTTATTGCCGCTGTTGCCACCTTTGTTGCCGTTATCTTTATCTTTATTGCCGTTGCTGCCATTGTTCCCATTATTGCCCGCCTGCCCGCTGTTCCCTTGACTGCGGGTGGTGGTGGTCGTGGTCACGGCAGTGGTGGTCTCTGCGTCCTTGTCCTTACCAATGCGGCCTGGTGCAAGCTGAGCGGGATTCACGCCGCTTTCCTTGACGATATTGCCCCACCCTTCGCCGCCGTGATGCCGGTTCAGGAAGTCTTCGGCCATCATCCCTTCCGCATTGGCCCGCGCCAGCAGCAGCGCCCGCGCGATATTGCCGAAGCCGTTGCCCTCACAGTGCATGGCGACGATGCTTTCCTGGCTGACGCCGAATTCTTCAGCCAGCCGAGCGGCGACCGGATGATTGGTATTCCCGCAGCTCACGAAGACCGGTTCTTCGGTCACCTCAGCTTCCGGGGTCATCTCTGGCGTGGCTTCGACTTCCGGGGTGCTTTCCGCGGTCGCTTCCACCTCAGGCGTGGCTTCCGGTTCTTCTTCTTCGATAAAAAACTCAAAGGTCATGGCCTGGACGGTCATGCCATCCGGCAGCAGTCGGCCTATGATGATGACCAGATCGCCTTCCTGAACGGATGACGGGGTAAACGCGCCTGCCGGAGCAATGATGTAGCTGGTGATTTCGCCGCTGGTCTCATCGGCGGAACTCACCACAATGTCGCCATTTTCGTTGAACGAGATCGTGCCGATGACCACCGTGGCGTCGTCTTCAGTCAGGTCCGCCAGCGCAGCATCGTCATCCTGAGCGGCCAGGGGTCCGATGAGAGCCAGCGTCAGCAGCAGGGCCAGGCCGGTGATCACAATCACCAGAGCGTAGGGCTTACGGTTCGTCGATTGCATCATGGATAACCTTTCTTCACTTGATAAAGCATTGAGGCGATGATTACACATTAATTACCGCTTTATCGTTCCGAATGTCACACATGATCGCAGAATATTTACGAATGCAAGGGCAAGACGTAGGGCCAGGGCGGTGAACCCGTGGCCCAATCGACCCTCAGTAGGGGAAAAGTTTCACGAGATTTTCGAGGTCAATGTAATTGTCCCCGGTGATGCTGTAGACCCAGTTTTCGTGCGACCAGGTCATGGTATACAGGTTATCGGTATGGCTGTAAGCATAATCATACTCGATCGGCCCCAGCGAGAAGTTGCCGGTGCGCCCGATGGTGCGGGCATAACTGAAGATCTGCGTAACCGCTTCGGTCGCCCGCTCATGGTCGGCATACTGCGCTGCGACCACGTCGAAAGCAGCCGACTTATTGAGATAACTGCCGCGCTCGACATACAGGGCGGTCGGGTCGATCACACAGGGCATGCTGTAGGTTTCATTCCGGCGGACGATGATCTTGCTGCTGACCAGACAGTCGCTGATACGGTAGATCACGGGCGGTTCGACCGTCGCCAGTTCAGCCAGCCGCGCATTCAGCGCATCGACTTCGGGCAGAGCCATGCCAAACGAGGCCAGCCCCGTCAGCACTTCCTGCACCGCAGTCCCCTGCTCATAAACCGCCTGGATCGAGTCCGCCTGAGCCAGCGCTTCATTCAGCGCCGTGACCTGGACCAGGGCTTTATCGACCGCCGCCGCCTGAGCTTTCACCAGATCAGCCGTCGCTTCAACCGTGGGCACCACCGTCACGGCGGATTCCGCACTGGCCGCTTCTGCTGGGACGTTTTCGACCTCGGCGGCTGGCACATCGGTCGGTGCGACCGGGTTGTCCGGTGAAGCGACGGCCTCGGCACTGGCGGAAACCCGGGCTTCGATCGCAGCAGTCAGCGCTTCCTGGGCTGTCTTCAGCGCGTTTTCGGCGGGCACGGACAGTCCGAGAAAGGCTTCCAGTTCGGCAGCCTGGGCTGCGTCGATGGCTTCCGGTGACAGCGGAGTTTGCAAGGCGTACTGTTGGGCGATATTTTCCGGCAGGATGACGAACGGCGCTTCCGGGTCGATCGTCTCCGGCAGTTCCGGCAGAGGCCGGGTTTCCAGGCCGTAGGTCAGGTACAACGCGTCATAGCCGCGTGGAATGCGCGAGTCGATATAGGTGTTCAAACCGCCAACAATCACGGTGAGAAAGATCCACAGAATGGTCGCCGATGCCAGGATGGAGACAATCAGCCAGCGATAATGCGCCGGGATCTCCTTGAAGCGCGCAACCAGGCGGTAAGGCATCAGCATGTCGATGTATTCGAAAATAGGGAAATCGGACTTGCCTTGATTTGCGGAGTGTTGTTTCTGGGCCATATCGACCGACCAGGATGGTCGTCTTCCTTTCGTGCCATCTCTCAAACGATACCCGTCACGGTGTTTTGAGATCGCAATGACTTATGCGGTGGTGGTACCATGGGGCAGGTACAGGCTGCCCCATACAATTGGCTCTTGGAACCTAACAGGAGCTGTCGGAACTGATTGCTCCGGTCGTCGGAATACTGACATAGCCACTCGAAACCTGGTCGCTGCCAGCTTTGGTCGTCACTTCTACGGTCTCGACGAAATCGACATAGCCAGACAGAGTCAGCACGATGTCGCGAGTTTCCACATAGGTGTTCATCCGGGGACTGAAAGTATGGATCACGCGGGCTTTCTTGGGGCCGCCTTTACCACTGCCGCCGCTGCCACCGCTGCCGCCAGTCCCTTCATATCCGGTATCAAACTTGATCCCGGTCTTGCCAGTCGTCGGGTCCGTACCCCAGGATTCGTAGGCTTCGCTGCTGTAGAGGATCTTATCCGCGGTCTCTTTGTCGATGCCCAACACCCAGTGGCTGATGGAAGGAGAATCGCCAGAGCTTACCCGAAAAACGACGGTCGTTTCCGACCCATTATAGTTAGATGACACCACCTCGATGTGGTGACCCCCATCGAGATCCGTTTCCATAGGGCCAACCGCAGGCGGCGCTTCGCAGGTAATTCCGCTCATGCTGTCGGCGGTGGTCTGGAAGGCACGCTGGATGGGGCCGACAATGGCCGCTGCTGAGATCATCACCATGACCCCCGCGGGGAGGGTGGGCCAGTATTCCACCATCGCCTGCCCGTGCTGCAAGCGCCGCCACCAGGACTCTTTCTTTGGAGCTTCTGGATTGTTTGCAGTTTCGTTCATGTGTGCACCCCTATTGTAATCATCCGTAATGGATTGATAATTGCATGTTACGCCAATAACCGCTTAATGCTCAAGAG
>JAIOHO010000040.1 GCA_019912905.1 Anaerolineae bacterium | reverse complement strand
TCTTCCGCGATCTGGCGCAGCGTCTCCGCCACAAATTCAGCCACGTCGCCCTTCAGTATCTTCTTGCGATACTTCGGCGTCCACACAAAATGGTATTTCAGATCGTAGACCGCGTGGCGGGTGCGTTTGATGGGTCTCATGTCTCCATCTTACCACCCCCTCAAGTCCTGCCGCATTCATCCCCGCAGCAAGCTGCGGAGCATTCTGCGCCTGCTAGTAAGCCTTTCGCGTTGCGCTATCGTCAGTTTCCATCCATCACCGGTGCTAAGGGTCAGACTGTGCGTCAAATTTGAACCGCAGCACCTGATGGAACGCCGTCTCATCTACGCGATAGCCATCTTATGGTGATGGATCGGATTTTTTTGATGGACGATCGATGGACCCTTCCCAATTACCGTTCGGTAATCTATAGTCGACTTTCCTATCGTGACTGTTCGACAATTGAGAGTACTGGAGTGTTCAGGCTTTGTGGTGATTAACAGTCACCCCACGTTCAACAACTGTCGAAGGTTGCTCGCAATCACATTCGGCTTAGTGCCATAAAAAAACACACGGCTGAGGTAACCACCTTGATCGATTAGGAACGAGGGGGAGATATGACTAACGAAGTAGTTCTCGTCTTGATCAGTGGCAGGTCGCGGCGAGCCATCGTTTCCCGGAACGACAGCCTCAAACATCAAGCCAAACTGCGTGCCAAGCTGACGCAGGCTATCCGGGTCACCCGTCATACCCACAAAGCTGTCGTCGAAGCGCTGGAGGAAATCAGCCATGACCGATGGGGTATCCCGCTCACCATCGACGCTGATGAAGAGGAAATGAACTCTATCCCCCAAATCACCCAATTGGCTCTTAACCTGGGTAAATTCGGCCAGTGTCAGCGGGCACTCCTCTGGGCAATGGGTATAGCCAAAGAACAGCAGCACCGGTTGACCTCGAAGTTCGCTCAGACTCAAGGGCTGGCCGGTCTGACTCGTCAACGTAAAATCCTGCACCAGCACAGGCGGCTCGACCTTAGCCGCGCCGCCCGGTGCTGCTGCGGCCCGGTTCTCCGCTGGTAGGGGTTGTCGTACCTTTTCGAACAGAATTGCGCCCAGGCGCGTGCCGAGGACAAACAGGATGATTGCAAGCAGCGCAAACATACCATAATAGATGAGCGGACTGCGCCGCCTGCCCAGACTGCGGATCTGCATTTCTAAGACCTCCTGAACGATGATGGAAAGAGAGCGGGCCACAGCTTTTCTGCGGCCTGCTCGTTAGTTTACGACTGTGAATCAACTAAGCTGGTTCAGTGACGACCACCGTTCCCTGCATGCCTGCATGGATGAAGCAGACATAGGAGTAGACACCGGGTTCCGTGAACTTCAGCGTATAACTCTGACCTGGGAACATAAATCCTGTGTTGAAGGCACCACCTGCGCTAATGGAGGCCCCATTCTCCAACGATGGAAATGCAGCTTCTGCCAGGGCGAGGATCGGTGGACCTGCCTCCTGCGGAATGATGTTGAATTCCGACCCCGGCGGCAACGCTGGACTTGTAACGGTGTGCGGCTCCATGCTGTTTTCCGGGATCGTCCAGGTGACACTCTCACCAGCCTCAATCACAGCAGTTGCCGGGAAAAACGCCAGCACTGCGGCGGTGCCAGACTGTACACCAGCACTGACCGCGAGTGCCCCGTCATCACCCACAACGGGTGGTTGCATCGACGCTTCCATCGCGGTCTGCAAGCCATTGCCGCGGGTACTCGCCAGCTGGCCGGCGCCTATGGCCTGCACCTCATCAGGGCTGGGAATGGCGGTTGAGTCGTCCACGACCGTGATGTTGCCGACCATGCCCGGATGCACATCACACATATAGCCATAAACACCCGGTTCAACATCGATGACCAGCGAAAACGTGAGCAGCGGATTGGTGGGATCAAGACCGACTCCGCTGTTGACATCACCACCGGTAAAGACCCCACCACTTTCGATCGTTGGGAATGCAATTGCTGGATTGAATTGAGGCAGCGGCTTGCCATCCACCTCCGGGGCAATCACCAGTTCGGACAGAGATTTTTCAAAGTGAATGTTGTGGAAACTATCAATCACCCAGGTCACCGTGTCTCCTCGATGCACCTGAAGGGACTGTGGCCCAAACGCCAACACGGCCGTGTTAAATTCCCCGGTATCACCTGCCCGGACCGTGAATGTCTGTGATTCCATGTCCTGCGCACCCACCGCGAAGTGCGGAAGCAGCACCCCACCTATGACGCCCAGCAGCAGCGCTCCGACCAGAACCCATTTTGGAAACGGATTGCTTGAAGTGGTACTTCGTAATGTGGTAACCATCGTATGCCTTCCTCCCGTGATAGAATCGATCAGTTGGACAATTTGTTACAATCGAAAATTCTTTCTCCGTTTGGTGCTAAGGAATTCCCGAGCGCCATTGCGGTTCGGCCCGATTCAACCGCGGATCCTTGTGGACACATGCAGCTGAAGACCTTCCCGGAGCAGGGAGCGTTAGCCTGCTTCCAGTAATCCCTTTGCGACGTTAAAATTCTTCCCGTCCTGTTTCTCGCCCACCTTGGCAAAGAAACCCTCGGCAAACTTCAGCGCACTGACGAGTTCAAATTGGGATTCAAAGTTTACTTGCGTGCCATCGTTCTTTGGCCTTAACGTAATGGTCGACTCCATGCGTTCAATGGGAAATGCGCGCGCGTTCATCTTATAGCTGTAACAGTTAGGACAATCCCATTGAACAATCTCGAACAGTCCCTCCTTTCTGGATCCGAATAGATTGGCTGATACTCGATAGGTTGAACCGATACCGGGCGTATCGTTGGATGTCCACTCGGCTGACTCAAACGCTGAACTCCATTTTGAAAGATTGGCCGGATCGCTCAAGAAATCAAACACGTCCTGCTGTGACCGGTTGATAAACACACTTATTGCAAGCTGACCCATCGCATATTTTCCTTTGGCAGCTAGACCTGCAACTGCTGCTAAGTGCGTAACTTCAGCTTTGGCCCGGCGCGGGTATCACGCCCAGCTGTTGCCTGCCGGTTTGACTGACTGGCGGCGCGGCAGGCAGTTGTTCTCAGTGGGATCACTATTTGTTGATGGGAGTATTCCCCCGGACGAGCATTCCTAATGGCAACCCGACCACCACGATGTGTTCGATGATTTCCTCGATGAGCCAGGGCACATCTGGCGCTGGGACCGGCGGCGCCGCGCTGAGGGGCATGATAATTAGGTTCATGACAACCCAGACACCAAAGCCATACAGGAGCGCGGTTGGGATGGCATAGCGACGCAAGAGAGGGATTCGGTCGGCGCTCAGGACAAAAACCCCAGCGATCATGAAGGAGACGATGAGGTGGAAGAACACGCCGAGCAGGGCGGTGCCGGTGCCACCGGCGAAGGCAGAATCACCCAATGCACCGCTAGCCATGTATTGCAGTACGACAATAAATGGGACCTGTTGGAGGACACTGGGAATGAGCCATGACTGAATTATCAATTGGACAATAAAGATGATGCTTCCGCCAAGCACAATGGGGCGAAGAATAGCACTGCGGGTATCAAGGGGTTTGCTGGCAATGACAGACATCGTGATTTCTCCTTGCTAATGTGAACTGCGACAAGCATGAGCTACCGCAATGGTTACCGCTTATTGAATGGATGAACGGATCAGGGCAGTTGACTGATGACTATCGCCCTGAAAGGCGCAGCTAACAACTCCCCTAAGGGTGCATAGGCACCGCTGGACATCGCCTCCTGCATCGCGGCCGTCCGCACCTCGGCTGACTCCCAGTCGGCAATTTCAACCACGATGTTGGGGTTGTCGAGTACCTCGTAGCACGTGCTGCCCAGGAAACCGGGATCACGCGGTCCCAGCGTTGCCGCAACGCTTTCGAGCAGACTCTTGAGTTCAGCCCGCTTGCCTGGTTTGGCCTGGAGTTCGACGATCACCTTGATTGCCATTGCATGCGCTCCTTTCCTTTCTACTTGATTAAGAAGAATCGCCATTTATCTTTTGAAACAGGTAGATGAGTCAGGGCAGCTCGCAAATCCCAAATAACTACGCTTGCCTGGTGCCATCATGGCTCACAAGGCACGGGTTTCGATCAATTCCTTCACCTTGCGCAAATCGCCTTCATGTTGTTGCCTGACCATGCCGGCGAGGAGCGACATGACAAGCTTGAGGAGGCCACGTACCTCCGCCTCGTATTTGATGGTGACTTGTGTGCCGTCTTCGACGCGCTCAAAGATCCTCTGGAATTTCAGCGGGAGAGGCCCTGACACGGTTTTCCACGCCGCGCTCCGATCTGGTTCATATTCGATAACCTCATATATCGTCGGGATCCGCCGGCCAAGAAACTCGCCCGTCAAACGAAATGTGCCGCCCACGCCAAGAGGACCCTCCGACATATTCTTGGATTCAACCCACTCGCTCCGCCACTTGACGTCATTCTCAAGATCGCCCAGAATGGCAAAGACCTCCTCGATGGGTCGGTTGATCACGATACCCAATTCGAAACCTTCCATCGAAATTGTCTCCTTTCACTTGTTCGAGCGACCCCAGAGACGACCAGCGGATAGCGTAACTTCAGCTTTGGCCTGGCGCGGGAATTGCGCCAAGTTGCTGCATCAGGCTCATGGTGTCCATCTGGCCCCAATGTTCCACGCACTTGCCCCCAGCCATGCGGAGGATGTCGATCACGCCAAAGGATACACTCCTGCCAGTTGGCGGAATGCCCATAAACTCGCCGGCATGGGTGCCGGTCCAGGTCTGACGGATGACCACCTTGTCGCCTTCGGCGATAATGTCCTCTATCTTGGCTTGGAAGTCTGGGAAGGCGCTGCGCAACATGGTAGTCAGCTGCTTGACGCCCTCACGACCAGATGGTATTCCAGGGGGCAGTACTTCGCGTTCAACGAAGTCGGGCGTCATAAATTCGTCGAAGCGACCAATGTTTCCCCGGTTGAAGGTTTCTTCCACCATGTGACGGACTGACGCTTTGTTCTGTTCTGCTGACATGATATTTCTCCTTTGTTTGTCTGGGATGTCATTCACACTACGCGCAAGAGATTGGTCATTCGAGTTCTTGACAGACCTCCTTGGTGCGCTGGTAGTGGTGGCCGCCTTTGACTGTGCGCAGACGGCCCTCATATCTAGATCAACCTACCGACCGGGCTACGCGGGCATCTGGATGCCGAGTGCCTGCAACAGATCGGGAGACGACAGCGGGTCATCTTCCACGATCTGGCCGTTGACCAGACGATAGTAGGTCAGGCCGCGAGATGAAATCTTCTTCCCCGAAGGTGGCTCTTCCATCAGCGAACCGGTGTGGGTGGCTTCCATCGTCCATCGAGCCACCACTGAATCCCCTTCGGCCACCAGCTCTTCGATTTCAAACTTCATGCCGGAGAGAGCCGTGCTCATCCCGGTGAGCATCCCTTTGAAGGCAGCCAGGTCGGCGCCGGTCATGTGATTCTTGTAGTTTGGTGCCAACATTTCGTCGGCATGGTCCAGACTGCGACCGGTCAAGACCTCCATCATAAAGCGGCGGACGACTGCCTTGTTCTGGTCTGTTGACATGATATTTCTCCTCTATTGTGTGGCTTACGATCCCGATCGAATCACAACGATAGTTAGACAAATAATGTTTTTTTGTTCGTTGTGATATATGCTGTACTTTAGTGGGGGCCCATTAATCCATCATTATTTGGGACGATTTTGGCTGAACTGATTTTTTCCCTACTCGGCCCAATGCAGATCGAACATCGCCGGTTTGGAGCGATCACCCTCACCAACCGCAAGGCGATCGGACTGCTGGCCTATCTTCTGATCGAGTCGGATCACGCGCACAGTCGTGAATCTTTGCTTGGCTTGCTGTGGCCCGACTTACCGACTGCGGCTGCCCAAAACAATCTCCGAGTGACCTGGGCGCAGCTTCAGAAGGCGCTGGGAACGAGCGCCTCCGACGAGCAGCCACACTTGATCGGCGACCGGCTCGCCTTGCGCTTCAATCCACTCAGCGATCACGAACTGGATGTGGCCCACTTTCGCACTTTGATCGATGCATGCCGCCGCCATTCGCACTCCGACCAACTGGATTGCTCAGAATGTGCCGCACGGCTGACAGAGGCGCTTGATCTGGTGTGCGGCGATTTTTTGGGCGACTTCTCGCTCGCCAATTGCCTGCAATTCGACGAATGGCTCCTCACACAGCGCCAACACTTCCAGATGCAGGTGATGGCGGCGCTGGAACAGCTTGCTGCGTTTCACGAAGGGGCCAGCCATCTGGCTGAAGCCGAACGCACCATACGCCGTCTGCTCGAGTATGATCCGCTCAGCGAATCCGCCTATCGTCAGTTGATGCGCGTGCTTGCGCGAGCGGATCAGCGCAGCGCCGCACTGGATGTCTACGAAACATGTCGCCGGGTGCTGGCAACCGAGCTTGGACTGGCGCCGGCGGTTGAAACCGTGATGCTTGCCGAACAGATCCGCGCCCTTGCACCGCTCGAATCGCATTCAACTCAAATCGCTCTGCCGCCTGTGCTTACGCGTTTTTTGGGTCGCCACCAAGAATCCGCACATCTGGTGGATCTTCTGTCGCGTCGAACGGTCAGGTTGGTGACATTGACCGGACCGGGTGGTGTCGGCAAGACACGTCTGGCGATTGAAGTTGCCCACCGCATGGAAGGCGTTTTCGCCCATGACTTCTGCCTCGTCGAATTGGCGGGCGTTGCCAATGGAAGTGCTGTGGACGACGCCGTCGCGGCGGCGCTGCGTTTGCCGACCAGCACTGGTCACTCGTCTACCGGTGCAATTTTGGATTACCTGCGCGATAAGACCATGTTTCTGGTGCTGGATAATTGCGAACACCTGGCGAAAGCGTGCGCGAGTCTCGTCCAAACGCTCTGTGGCGCCGCCGCCGGGCTGACTATACTTGTGACGAGCCGCATCCCGCTTCACCTTGCAGAGGAGCACGTCGTACGGCTGCAACCATTTGCCATCCCGCCAATGAGCGGCGCGGAGCAACTCACGGTTGCGGACTTGCTGAGCTATGACTCGGTTCAGCTATTCATAGACCGCGCCACACGATCGCTTTTGAATTTCGCGCTTACCGACGCCAATGTTCTGGCAGTTGCTCGTATCTGCCAGCAGCTCGATGGTATCCCGTTGGCGATTGAAATCGCTGCCGCGCAAGCCCGCGCGCTGCCTGTCGAAGCGATCGCCGAACGGCTGGACCACCGCTTCGCCTGGCTCAATAGACAAGTGGCTGAAACTATTTCGCGCCAGCGCACCTTGCACACCCTGATTGACTGGTCCTACGGACTCTTGAGCTATCAGGGGCGCTCGGTATTGCGCCAATTAGCGGTCTTTGCCGGTGGGTGGACTTTGGAAGCCGCCGAGGCGGTCAGCGCAGCAGGTGAGCCATGCGTCGAGGTCCTCGCCGAACTGGTAGACCACTCTCTAGTCGTCTTTGGGGCGGATGCCGAGCGCCAGCGTTACATAATGCACGAAACTATTCGCCAGTTTGCCCAGGAAGAGTTGCGCGCCAGCGAGCAGGAGGCGGACGCACTGGAACGACATGCACGGTACTATGCGCAGATCGTCTCTCGCGAGGCTCAGAACCAGGCCGGGCAGACGCTACCCGAACGGTTGCGTACAGTCCAAGACGACCACGACAACCTCCGCCAGGCCTTCGAGTGGCTCCTTGTACACGACAACGAACAGGCGCTTACCCTGGTCGCCCAGTTGGGCACGGACCTGAAGTTCTGGGAACTAGGCGGTTTTTTTCAAGAAGGGCGTCGCTGGCTCCAACGTGTATTGGAGGAAACTCAGCGATCATTTTCACTCCAGCGGGCACAAGCCCTGCTGTCTGCCGCCGAGTTATCCTCGGCGATCTCCGATTTTGATTATGGGTTGCGGTGTGCTCGACAAGCGCAGCAGTTGTTTCAGGAACTTGGTGATCAGCGGGGGGAGATAGATGCTCAGTTGATGTATTGCGATCTGGCTCGCTACGCGGGCGAACTTGTGCATTTGCAAAAGCAGATCGAAGAAGCGCTGCGGATGGCCGAGCAACTATCTTATACGGCTGGGATGGCGAAAGGCAAACAGTTACTGGCAATAAATAGTGTATATTCGATAGGTGACAGTGAAGCAGCAATTCAGTATGAACTTCAGAGTGTTGCGCTGTGGCGCGAATTAGACAGCCCGTTTGAACTCGCAACGGCCCTTAATTTTCTTGGCGCAGACTTGTTGGAGACAGGCCAATACGCGGCAGCTAGACAGGCATTGGTCGAATCCCGAGATATCTATCAATCACTGGGCTACCTACGCGGTGTTGCCTTGGCCATGCATAATCTGGGATGCATCGCTCAAGATATGGGAGAATATGCGAAAGCACGGGAATTACTCTGCGAATCGCTGCGCATTCGTCGCCATTTGGGACTGCTGCGAGGATATGCCTACTCGTTTGAACAGCTTGCCCAAATCAACGAAATAGAAGAACGCTACGAACGAGCGGTTCAACTGCTGGCGGCGGCCGAAACCTTGCGCGTTCGCATTGGAGCGCCACTCGAGCGTATAGAACAGAAAAAAAATGAAGATGCTTTGACGAGACTACGCGCTCAGCTTGGCGATGTCGTGTTTGAAATGGAATGGGCAAAAGGTGCGACGATGACCACCGAGCAAGCCATCGTGCTGGCACTGAGTTGAGCCGACTTCGAAGCTGGTGTGGGAGTATGGAATACCCTTTAAGACTCGCCTTGGATCGAAGCCTTGGTTGTTCGGTTCTCCAACTTCATTGAAGAAACAATTTCAACGCTCATGGCAATTTATGACAGCTCGACGTTCATTGCGACTCTATTTCTCCGCTATCGGTGAAGAGTGATGACTCTGAGTCAAATATCTCCGTCTCCTGACCCACCTCTACCTCACCGTACTTGAGGCCGCCCACACGTTCGAAAACATGCAGAACTGCACCAGTCGTGTTCATTTGGGTATCAACAAGGCGAAAGCTGCGCGGGATCGTGCCTTCCCCAAACAGACGTTTGCCTGTACCGAGTACGACAGGAAACTGCCAGATACGGAGAGTATCAACGAGATCATGCTGAAGCAGGGTCTGAATAAGCTTACCGCTGCCATGAACCTGAATCTCGCCGCCTTCCTGTGCCTTGAGCTTTGCTACTTCCTCAGCAACCTCGCCCTTGAGGAGGGTGGAATTGTTCCAATCGACCCTGTCGAGGGTTCTGGATGCAACGAATTTCGGACGGATATTGAGTGCTTCCTCCGGATCGGTGGAGTTAGGCCAGGATGCAGCGAACATTTCATACGTCTTCCGACCGAGAAGAAAAGCGTCGGCGCGCCTCGCCCACTCTGCCATACTCTCGCCGAACATATCGTCCAGATACGGGACCAACCATCCGCCATGTTGGAAGCCACCGTCGCGATCTTCATCGGGGCCACCCGGTGCCTGCATGACACCATCCAGGGTCACAAAAGTGCCCACAACCAGTTTTCTCATGTTCTTCGTCTCCTTGGATCGGTACAACTTCAAACAGGACTATCCTAACTTATCCAAAGAGACCTGTATTGTACAGAAACGACAACTGCCTCGATTGATTACTGTCCATGATTTGTGCGGGAGTCCAGCCAATAAAACGTTTCAGATCTCTGATCAGGTGCGACTGATCGAAATAACCCACCTTGTAAACAACGTTTTGAATAGATAGCCCCTGTTGTAAAAGAATCGTCGCAGTACGTGCCCGTTCAATAAGACGAGCATGCGTGTGAGACATCCCGGTAGCTTTGAGGAACCGACGCTGTACAGAACGCATGGACAGATCGCTTGGTTGATTGCACAACACAGGTTCAATGACAGATTCAGTCACCAGTAGACCCTCACGTACGAGCCGATCAACAAACATCTCGGCATTTTCATAATCCGGGAACTGCCAGGCTGATCCATGCAGCCAAAAGGATTGGCTTGTCGCTTTGGGCAGAGTCACTGCTCCATTCACCAGAGTATGGGTAGGAAACAGGGGCATCAATGTGCCGAATTTGAACAGGATACCCACCCATTCGCCATCCGCCGGACAGTATGCAGTGGTCGCCTTTGTCTCCGGCCCTTGTATATCCAGCGTGATTTTGCCTTGAAGCCGTGTGACGACCATCATCCAGTGAGAGGCAGCAATCGACGTAAACATGCCGCATTCCTCACTAGTAGCTGCTCCAGACCCTCTCCACGAAAGGAGAACCCGATTGCCTTTCCTTGAAGATGACCTTCGCCCTTTGGGCTACAGGCTCAAGATTTTGGTTGGGTTGATTTATTCGCACAGGTCAAACTGCCTT
>JAIOHO010000428.1 GCA_019912905.1 Anaerolineae bacterium | reverse complement strand
TAATGGTATTCATAGCCGTATCGCCTGACCAGTGGGGTCAATAACAAAAAGCCAGGCAGCACCCCAGTCAATCGCATTTCGGGGTTCTCCTGGCGGCAAAAATCGGAGACAATACAATTGTTGTGCACACTACACAAATGTTCATTAAACTAATATTGTCGCTTTTCAGAAGATACACGTTTCATAACATCTGTTTCAAGTGGTTACGTCCACAAAATAACACTTTAGATACTATTTTAAGGCGTTCAGGCCAGCTTGTCAACCGATTTGAACATGGATATAATGAGAATTGTTTAGTAAACAAGAGGGTACGACCTTGGGCAAAACAAAGCCAACCATGCGCAATATTGCCAAAGCCGCCCAGGTTTCTCCGACGACGGTATGGATGGTGATCCACAATAAACCTGGAATCGCACCGGAGACTGCCCAGCGGATATGGGCCACGATTGCCAATCTGGGTTACAAGGTAAAGCCAACGGCCAATGGTGGTCATGGCGAATCGGTCGGGTTATTGATCGAGCAGAATTCCGTACCCGTGATCAGTGACGTTTTCTATGGTGAAATTATCAGGGGCTTCCAGACCGAGGCGGAGCGCCTGGGTTATCATGTCGTACTGTCGATGTTCGACCGCACGACCGGGAATGCCGACGTCCTGAATCGGGGGCTTGCCCAGAAAGTGTCCGGGTTCGTCGTTGCCAACGATGGCGATATCACGCCCGAAATGGTCATCCAACTGGAAAGCCTGAGCATCCCGATTGTCCTGGTGGAAAACCATATCGATGAGCAGCGGCTTCCCTGCGTTCTGGGGGACAATTTCATGGCAGGGTATCAGGTCACCCGTCATCTGCTTAATCTCGGCCATCGCAGAATCGCGCTGCTGCATGGCCCGACGAAGTACAGCAGCCTGGTCGACCGGCTTCGGGGTTGTATGGCTGCGCTGGCGGAAGCCAGTTTGCTGATCCCAACAGAATGGATGCCGAAGCCCGTCTCCGGTCATCCCCTGAAAGGATATGTCCAGATGAAGGAAATCCTTGAACAGACCGAGTATCCGACAGCGGTGATTGCGATCAGCGACAAGACGGCTTTTGGGGCAATGGAAGCCATCCGTGAGTTTGGCCTGAAAATCCCTGACGATATTGCAATTGCGAGCATCGACAACACGCTGGAAAGCGCTTACACACGCCCTCCCCTGACCACAGTCAATATTCCCAAATATGAGATGGGTGTGCTGGCACTCCAGAAACTCCACCGCCTCATCCAGGGCGAAGATACGATCCCTGTCAAGACGATTGTCTATAGCGAACTGATCGTCCGGGAGTCGTGCGGCGCGGCTATCCCGCAGTCAGGCGATGAGCCGACGCACTCCGGGTAGGATGTTTCGGCACAGGCGGATTCTCTGACACGCCATACCTGAAAATTACTATCCACATCGTGGAGCAGGTTTTCCAGCTCTCCATTCCACTCATACTCGGCTTTGTGCTGCCCTGGTTGGAATGGAACGAGGGCGGATATGCCCACTCAAAACACTGACAAGACGTCCGACGAGCGTCCATTGAAGCCCGAACAGTGGTGACTGATTTCGGTTTTGCCCGCTGGAACCGGATAACTCGACGCTTCTACCGAGTTCGTGGGAGAGAATTAACTCTGTTTTCTCCCTCGTCTTCCCCGATGCCCTTGTAAGTGTCGGGGGGTAAACCAGGTGTCGAGAAGCTTTCGTTTGTAGTTTCGCTGCATGGGTGACTATCCAGGTTGTGTTGACATTTGAAGAGGTTCTGATAAGGTTGTCGGATGACAACCGTGAGATTAAGTGACGATCAATGGACCAAGATGCGGGCTTTCCTGCAAGCCGACCCGTGTGCCTATGTTGGGAAAGAAGCCCAATGCTGCAAATTGTTTAGGAGGTATAGGCTTGAGCCTGATGAGATCATGTTGTTTCTGAGCCTTTTTGACTCCACCGGTTGAGCATCTGATCCATGCCTGTCACCTACCTCTCTGGCGACCCGCTGCTGACCCGCGCACAGATTCTGGCAGTCGGGCATAACGCACGCGGTAGAGCCGAACTGGGCGCGCTGGAAACCCTGCTGTTCACCCGCCAGCCCGCCGCCTTCGCCAGCTACAGCAAGCACTGTCGCAGCGGGCGCATCACCGCTGGGCAGCTATGGATCTGGCGCGAGAGCCAGCCGATGCTGGCGTTTCTGGCGGTGCGTGCCTCCGCAGTCGGGGCCACCCGCGTGCGCTACGTCGAGTCGATTGCGCTGACGCTGGCGCGCGATTACCAGCGGGATGGCATCCGCAGCATCGCCCTCGCGCCGCTGGGCAGCCGCGAAGAATGGCCCTACCTCAAACCGGTGCTGGACCGCTGGCTTAGCCGGTCGGCACTGCCCTGTATCGTCTACGAGCAGTATCTCCCCGGCGTCCAGGCCGAACCGGACAACTTCTAGCGCGGACACCTCCAATTTCCTGCTGCATGTCACAAAACGGTCGCCTCATTCGTCTTATCTGCTAGAAACGTCGAGACGAGGAGAGGACTCATGAACAAGGCACGCATCGTCATTCTCGGGGCCGGATACGCGGGCATGATGGCTGCCCTGCGGCTGGCGGGCAAAGATCGCAACCAGCGCGCAGACGTGACACTGATCAATGCCTCAGATGTGTTTTATGAACGGGTGCGGATGCACCAGGTGGCGACCAATCAGACGAGCGCTTCCCATTCTATCCGCAAACTGCTGGGCAAACGTCCGATCACCTTCATCCAAGGTTGGGTCCGCGCCCTCGATCTGGAACGGCAGGTCGTACAGGTCGATGGGCAGGGCGAGATAGGCTATGATTACCTGGTTTATACGCTGGGCAGCATCCCGGCGCAGGTCAAGTTGCCCGGAGTCCACGAGCATCTGTATGCCATCGGCAGTCCGAAACAGGCGGCAGTCCTGCGCGAACGGCTGATTGCTCTGCATCCAGGGAGCCGGGTAGCGGTCGTCGGTGGCGGGCTGACCGGGATCGAAACAGCGACGGAGATCGCTGAAGCCTATCCTGGACTGCCTGTCAGCCTGGTCACCGCTGGCACCCCCGGTCAGGGGCTTTCGCAGGGCGGGCAGGCCTATCTGACGCGCAGTTTTGCCGAGATGGGCGTGACGGTGTATGACCATACCCGGGTGGCCCAGGTCGAGGCCGACGCGCTGGTCACCGAAAGCGGCGAACGTATTCCGTTCGAGGTGGGGATCTGGGCCGGGTCGTTTGAGGCGGCTCCCCTGGCACGCGAGGCAGGGTTAGCCGTCAATGCTAAAGGTCAGATGCGCATCGACCGGTATATGCGCTCAATCTCGCATCCGGCGGTGTATGGTGCGGGCGATGGGGCAGCCCCGGTTGAGGACCCCGGCGCGCCGCTGCGTATGGCCTGCGCGGTAGCTCTGCCGATGGCGGCCCATACGGCAGATAACCTGCTGGCGCGGCTCGAAGACCGCCCGCAGCAGCCCTTTAACTTCGGCTACGTGGTCCAGTGTGTCAGTCTGGGGCGGCGGCGTGGTCTGCTGCAATTCGTCCACCCGGATGATTCGCCCAAGGAGCGGATCGTAACCGGGCGGATGGGCGCAATCGCCAAGGAGATGATCGTCCAGTATGCTTATCGATCACTGCCTGCCGAACGCATTCTGCCGGGCGCGCAGGTCTGGCTCGGGAAAGGCCAACTTCCGGCGGGCGTCGAGGACGCGGCCCTGCCGCCGGATGCCAAGCCGGTTCATTCGTAACGGGGCAGTCGCTCGTCCAGAAGACAGACCGGCATCCTCAGGCTCCCACCGTTGGAGTAGCTGAAGGCTGGCGATGAGCAACGCACCATCCATCTCATTCTACAGGGTTCGCCCGGGGTGAACCCACCCGGTCTGTGGGTGGAGGCTTTTTTCGGGGAGGAGGCTGCGCGTATGAGCGAAACATTCGAGGACTACCGGCCCCTGCTGTTTTCCATCGCCTACCGGATGCTCGGCAGCGCAATGGAGGCCGAAGATATGGTACAGGAAACCTACCTGCGCTATCAGACGACGACGCCGGAAACCATCCAGTCGCACAAGGCGCTGCTGACCACCATTATCACGCGTCTGTGCCTCGATCATCTGAAATCGGCGCAGGTGCAGCGGGAGACGTACATTGGTCCCTGGCTGCCAGAACCGGTGCTGACCGGCAGGGACGGGGCGCTGCTGACCGCGCCCGGCGCACACCTGAGCGCCTTCGAGTCGATTTCGATGGCGTTTCTGGTGCTGCTGGAGAGTCTGTCGCCACTGGAACGGGCCGTGTTTCTGCTGCGGGAGGTCTTCGATTACGACTACGCCGACATCGCGCGCATCGTCAACCGGGAAGAGGTTGCCTGCCGCCAGCTTTACAGCCGGGCGAAAAAACACGTGGCGGCGCACCGACCCCGCTTTGAACCCTCTCCCGAAGCGCATCAGCGCATCCTGACGCAGTTCATGCACGTGGTGGATGCGGGGGATGTCGCTGGTCTGGTCGATCTGCTGGCGGAAGATGTGACCTGGTACTCCGACGGGGGCGGTAAGATCGCGGCGGCCACGCGCCCGCTGCATGGCCGTGATCATGTCCTCCGCTTCCTGGCGGGATTGATCCGGCTTCGGCGCGCTGGGACGACGGTGACAATCGAGGAGGTCAACGGGCGGGCGGCCATAATCC
>JAIOHO010000427.1 GCA_019912905.1 Anaerolineae bacterium | reverse complement strand
GTCAGGTCCATTTGTGAGGGAAAGCAATGTTTTAACCCCGGTTAAGTCAACCCGGGGTGACATCGTGCACGGGCATCGCATTCGTTTCGGCCAGACATTCCAGACCTTCGCGGTCGGCAATATAGACATGCCGTCCCTTTTTGACCAGTAATCCGGCGTTCAGCAGGCCGCGCAGCGCCCGCCCCACCACTTCGCGCGTGGTGCCCAGGATCGAGGCCATTTCTTCCTGGGTCAGCGCGGTCGGCGTCTCGGCGATCTGGTCGGCATAGGTGCTCTCGTGCAGAAACAGCTTGGCGAGGCGCGACGGAATCGACCGGAACGTCATATCTTCCAGGCGCTCGATGTATTCCCGGTTTACCCGCGCCAGCGACTGGACGTAGTTCCCCAGCAGCGCGGGTTCGTTCGCCATCAGGGTCATCAGACGCCGGTGGCTGATTTGCAGCACTTCGGCGCTGGTGACTGCAACCGCGTTGTAGGGGTTGGGACCCCCATCGACCGCCGCGACTTCATTGAACGTCGAGTAGGGGCGCAGCAGGCTGAGGGTGTGCAGCCGACCTTCGCTGCTGACCCGGTAGATGCGCACCAATCCATCCAGCACGACCTGAAACCCGGCGCAGTCCCCCGCTTCTGTGAAGATAATCGCCCCGGCCTGGTAGATGCGGCGGTGGGCGGACTGTTCGATGCGCGCCAGACCGCCGGGGTCAATGTCCTCGAAATAGGGAATACAATCGAGATGCGACTCCATCAGCCAGGTCCTACAAGAAGCGGGCGATGACAATCATGATGATGCCGAGCGCCGCCGCGAGAACGCCCATGCTGCTCAGGTCGGCGATGACATAAGAATACTGCGTGCGCAGCTGCTCTTCGCTCACCGTTTTCGTGGGGTGCGCCAGCCGGTCGGCGACTTCGGCTTGCGTCATCTGAGACGGGTCGGCGGCCCGCTCCTTGCGGCGGCTGCGGCGCTGCGCGGACGGCAGCATCTCGGCGCTGTGGGGAGCAGCCTCGCGTGGGGTTGGCCGGGGTGCCGGTTTCGCCACCACTGCTTCGACCATTTCTTCTTCCGCTTCTTCGATTTCTTCCGCTTCCACGCCGGCTTCGCGCCGGGCACGTGCCAGGGTTTCTTCTGGCAGATTGGGCTTGTTGATTTGCTTGCGGTTGCGACGTTTAGACATGGATGGACCCCTTAAAGACTATCGACCCGATCTGCAAAAACGACAATTCGCTTGGTGTCTACCTGATAAGGATAACAGGAGATCAGCGTTGCGGTAGGGGCGGTTGTCGATTCCAGCACATGCACGCCTGTTGGTTCGATCACGTCCCATCCGCGGACCACGTAAACGTAGATTTTTTTGCGCGTCTGCACCTGGATTCGATCGCCCGCTTCGAGTTGATCGAGATAACGGAACAGTTCGCCATAAATATCATTGTGCGCCGAAAAGACCAGATTCCCGCTTTCATTGCCGGGATTCACCCCGTTCTGAAGCTGACCCACGCCCTGTTTGAGCGCTTCCCAATCGGTGCCCTGCACGATCGTCTGGTCGATGTTCAGTTTCGGGACGATCAGGCGCAGGGGGGTGTCATCGGTCGGCGGCGCGCGGTTGATGACCGGCTGGAAAAGCTGGCTCTGCACCAGCGGCTGTAAATTGGCCGGGATTTCGTTCAGGTTCGGCTGGGCACCATTGGGCGAGGTGGGCGGCGTATGACCCCCTGGCAGCACCACGTTTTCGATGCGCAGCATGGGGGTAGGTGCGATGGTCGGCAGGGCGGCGACGCGCTGCTGATCGGCCATACGCTGGGCCTCGGCAGTCTCTCGCTCCAGGCTTCCGATCGACTGCACCAGCATGTAACCCAGGTAGAGCAGCCCGACGACGGCGGCGATTTCGACCAGCAGCAGCAGTTGGTTGACGAAGCTTTTCCAGAAACGGTCGCGATCGGGATCGACTGCGCCCAGGCCATCGGGCGCATCGACAAATCGCGGCTGACCATCGCCCCCGGCGCGTGCTGGTTGCAGGGCCGGTTTAGGCGCGGTTGGGGCGGACAGCACGGCTGAGCGGGGCGGATGCTGTTTCGCGCCGTTGTGCGGAGCCTCGACCGTGCGCCCGGTGCGGCGCATGCGCTCCAGCTTTTTTTGCCGGTCCTCGCGCCGCCTGACGGCCAGGACTCGTTCTAATTCTTCGACGGATAATTCGTCGATGGTGCGTTTATCGCCCATGCCAACCCGGTGTGTTCCCAAACAGTGCTAGTATTCTAGCCTAATGTGTGGATTTGACCATAGGGCGCTGCATGAGAAAATGCGGAGGGGAAATCTGGAGGATGGGGATAATGGCTGCTGAAGGGGCCGATGAGGAAACCGACCCCTCGCGAATCGTACCAAATCGGGTGATTACACCTGCACGACGTAAGTCTGAGCAATTTTGTCGTGCCAGCCCTGGTTGTTGCGATCAAAGAACGCCCAGATCCAACCAATCATGATCACGAACGAATTGATATAGTAGCCAATGTAGCGCAGGATGGCATCGGTATCCGATAGGGCGCTGCCATCGGTTTTGATGACGCGGATGTTCATCACCTTCTTGCCCGGCGTCTGACCTTGCTGGCGTGTCAGGAAATACCAGTAGTAAGCCAGGCCGACGACGAAACTGATGCCGCCGCCCGCCTCCCGGCCAAAACCGACCAGCACGCCCGTGATGATGCCCAGGATGATGCCATCAATTACAATGGCGATGAAACGCGACCCCAGTGTTGCCAGTGGTTGACCGCTCGCTGAATCTGACATGTTGTACGAACCCCCTTATGTGTTGATCTCCATGATTAGTATACGTGAATCGGGGCGATTCGTCGCAGGAAGTGAGGTCATTGGGAGCTGGTATGGGAACGAGGGAGGTGTTCGGATAAGGGCACGGTGGTCCGCGCCCTTATGCAGTGTTGTTCTGTCGAGGATCACCCAGAGGTAATCAATCCCCTGCCGGGTTGGGCACCTTTTGAGCTTTGGCTTTTTCCAGGGCGTCGAGCATGTCCTGCACGCGGCTGAACTTGATGCGCGGGCGGTGCACGGCCAGTCCTCGCTGCTGTTCCATTTCATCGAGAATCTGCCAGTCGGCGTAGGTGACGTAGCGCACGTGGCGCTCGGTCAGCAGCTGCGGGATGGTCTCGCTGGCTGGGGCCTCCGGTGCGAGCACGTGCCCGGCAGCCAGGTCTTCGAGCAGCATGTTCGCCGTCTCGACCGAGTCCGGCTTGTTCGTGCCGATGATTCCGCTCGGGCCGCGTTTGATCCAGCCAACGACGTAATTGCCGGTGACGGTCTCGCCGCTGTCCTGCTGGGTGAGGACCCGACCCTTGTCGTTGGGGATAGTGCCCCAGCGGTCATAGAATGGCACGCCGGGCAGCGGCACCCCTCGATAACCGACCGAGCGGAACACCAGTCCGACCGGGATCGTCTCGAATTCCTCCGTCGGGCGCGGGCGCAGGCTGCCGCTTTCGGTGGCGTAAAGTTCGTTCTTGACGATCTTGATCGCCTCGACTTTATCCGTGCCGATCAATTCCACAGGCGACACCAGAAAACGCATGTGGATTTTGCGTTTCTTGCCCTGCGAGGGATGATTCGCATAAGCCGTCAGAATTTCGACGTTGCGCACGGCGGTACGATCGCCGGATGCTTCCAGCGACGCCCGGCTCAGTTCGTCCAGTTCCATATCGTGCGGGTCAATGATGACTTCAGCATCCGCCATCTCGCCCAGTTCTTTGATCTCCGGGTTGGTGAAGGCGGCCTGGGCCGGGCCGCGCCGCCCCAGAATATAGATGTTTTTGACCTGACTTTTTCCCAGTTCATCCAGCGCGTAATCGGCGATGTCGGTTTCGCGCAGTTCATCGACCGTTCGCGCCAGGATGCGCACCACATCCATCGCCACGTTGCCGACGCCGACGACGGCCACGTTCTCGACCGTCAGGTCAAATTCGCGCTCGCGGTAATCCGGGTGGCCGTTGTACCAGGCGACGAACTCGGTCGCGGCATGGCTGCCAGCCAGGTCTTCGCCGGGGATATTGAGCGGCTTATCCGTCTGGGCACCAACTGCGAAGATCACCGCATGATAATGCTGCCGGATGTCTTCGATGGTGATGTCCTTACCGAACTCGACATTGCCGAAGAAACGGAAGCCTGGTCTGGTGGCAATCTTGTCATAGACACGGGTCACCGATTTGATTTTTGGATGGTCCGGGGCCACGCCGCCGCGTACCAGGCCGTAAGGGGTGGGCAGGCGATCAAACATGTCGATGGTTACCGTAAGTTCGGACTGCTTTTGCAGATGCTCCGCCGCATAAAAGCCCGAAGGCCCTGATCCGACGATGGCGACCCGCAGCGGATTAGCGGTCGTTCCGGCTTGTGTGGTCATGGCTTCTCTCTTAAGGTCATCATGTGCGAAAGATCGCATTTCAGTATATCACTTCGACGCGGCAAGTGTCCCCAGGGTTTCGCGCTCTTGAGCAATCGTTTATGCGGTTTTAATGCAATGTCCGCCGAAGCGGGCATCCTCTGGCG
>JAIOHO010000426.1 GCA_019912905.1 Anaerolineae bacterium | reverse complement strand
CCCAACCCGCCGCAACCACCGCCACCGAATCGCGCTGGCAATCGATCCGCACATCGAACCGCTGGCAAAAGGGCATCCGCCATGCCCTGAGCTACCTGGTCCTATCGCTGGGCGCGATTTTTATGCTGATTCCGATGCTGTGGATGATCATCGCCAGCGTCAAACCCGCCTGGCAGATTTTCACCGATCCGCCCATCTGGGTCCCGCAGCAGTGGGAAGAAGTGCGCGCGGGCAGCACCAACCGCTTTATCAACCTGTGGCAGGTTGAGGTCGATGGACAGCCGCAGAAGGTCATCCAGTTGGGCACGCGGCGTTATACGACGGTGATCGACAGCGCCCGGCTGCACAATCTACAGTCCGTACCTGCCGATCAACTCAGCGGCGCGGAGGCGACTCTGGTTGGCGATGCCCTCCTGAACGTTCGAGTCTGGGCCGCGGAAACCGGCACGAAGCAGGTCATCGCCCTGGCCCGCGATGGGGATAATCTGATCGTTGTGGACGTGGCCGATTTGCAGGATGCGGCGCTGCGGCTGCCCCTGGACGAAGTCAACGGCGGCGGGCGGGCGGACCCCACGGTGGAAGGGGTCGATTTTCGCGGGCGTGAGATTACCGACGAACGCGGCGCAACCCTCCAGGTGATTCCGGTCGGCCCGGAATCGGAACTGACGATTGTCGGATCGCCGGAGATCGCCCGCGAAGCCGCGCTGGTTCCCGCCGAACAGCTATCCGACGCGGGCTTTACCACCGTCGGCGAAACCGAATTGAAGCTGTGGCAGGTCGGCGAGGATGCGAACCAGCCGGTGATCGTCCTGGCGCAGGAATCCTGGCAGCCGATTCTCGACGAAACGGTGCTGGACGAACACGCTTTTGTCGCCCCGCGCGACCAGTTAGGCGACCGGGTGACACAGCCGGTGCAGGACATCGCCATGCAGGTGGCGGCCTTCACCCCCACCCAGGGCGACCCCTATAACGTCGTGATCCTCATCAGCGGCACGAGCGAAAGTCTGGTGATGCCGGTCGATCAGGCCCAGACGCTGCGGCTGGCCGAACTGGGCGGGCTGGTGGGAGCACGCGGCGACAGCGTCGGGCGCATCGCCTTTCGTGTCATGGACAGTTTCGACGATGGCAGCGATACATCTGCCGTTTCGTCGGTCGCCCTGGTTGGCGACTCACGCGAGATGGCCCTGGTCGCGCCGCAGACCGCGGTAGACAGCGCCTTCGATGTGCCGCCGGATCAGCTTCAGCGCGCGATGCACGTCGAACTGACGTTTGACGGCTATACCGAAGCGCTCCAAACCAAAGTCGCGGATACCTACTTTCCGACCTTTTTCCGCAATTCATTCGTGCTGGTCGTCCTGAACATCATCGGCCATGTCTGGTCATGCATAGTCGTGGCCTATGCCTTTGCCCGGCTGCGCGCGCCGGGACGCAACGTGCTGTTTCTGGTGCTCCTCAGCACGATGATGCTGCCCTTCCCGGTGACGCTGGTGCCGGTCTACGAATTTTTCACGCGGCTGAATATGGTCAACACCCTCTGGCCGCTGTTCATCCGCTCCTTTTTCGGCAACGCCTTCCTGATCTTCATGCTGCGCCAGTTTTTCTCTTCGATTCCGCGCGAACTGGAAGACGCGGCGCGCATCGACGGCGCGAACGTGCTGCAAATCATCCGCCACGTGATCGTGCCGCTCAGCAAACCGGCCATCGCCACCGTCATCATCTTCACCTTCTGGTGGACCTGGAATAGCTTTCTGGAGCCGTTCATCTACCTCAGCAGCCCGGACTTATTCCCGGTGTCTGTTGGTCTCAACTTCTTTCAGGATCAGTACGCCACCATCTATTATGACCGCCTGATTGCGGCCTCGGTCATGAGCATGGTGCCGATGATCGTGATTTTTTTCTTCGCCCAGCGCTATTTCATCGAAGGCATCCAACTCACAGGCATGAAAGGATAACCCTCATGATTCTTGGCATGAGCACCCTGGCCGGACTTGCGCAGCTGCGCCCCGGTGTGCGGCGGCTGCGCGCCTCCAGCTACGACCCCACCGGCGGCAACCGGGACTGGTGGGAGTTCCAACCCGGACAGGTCCGCACGATTGCCGAACTCAACGGGCCGGGCTGCATCAAACACATCTGGCTGACGATGGGGTCGGAAGACAAATACATGTACCGCAGGGTGCTGCTGCGCATGTTCTGGGATGGCGAGGCCAACCCCAGCGTCGAAACCCCTATCGGCGACTTTTTCGGCATGGGCCATTCCATGACCCGAAACTTCGTCTCGCTGCCGCTGCAAATGAGTCCGCAGGATGGGCGCGGCTTCAACTGCTGGTTCCCGATGCCGTTCGATTCCGGCGCGCGCATCGAAGTCCTCAACGAAACCGAAAAACAGGTCAACGTTTACTTCTACGTCGATTACGAGGCGTACCCGGCGGGCAC
>JAIOHO010000425.1 GCA_019912905.1 Anaerolineae bacterium | reverse complement strand
TGACCTCGCTGAACAGGTCGCCACGCGGCGGCCAGGGTTTGTTCTCACGGTCGGGGTAACGTTCGTCGTCTTCGAGGAAGAAGGCAAAATAGATGTCGCCAGTGATGTCGTCGCGCAGGGCGATGTAAAAATAGGTTGCTGCCAGCAGTCGATTGGTCTGGGCACTGAGCAGTTCCATCAGGTCATCCAGGTTGATGGCGAAGTTGACCGCCTGACCGACCTGACTGAGCACGTCCAGTTCGCGCACGCGCCGCTCCAGCGAATCGACGACCTGCGCACGTTCGGCGGCAATCGACATCTGGCTGGCGAGGTTCTGGATGAAGATCAGCTCTTCATGGGTGTAACGGCCTGTGCCGGACTGCGGCGGCCCGATACACACGAACCCGTTGAGATGATTGCTGCCGTACAGACCCAGGATGACCAGCGTATTCAGAATTTGCAGGCGCGAGTGTTCCGGGCGCAGTTCCGGGGGCCAGGGACGACCCGGCTCCAGGTAGATGACCTGATGATCCGCCTTGAGTGCCTGAAGCACGCCGCTGTCGGCGGCAAACTGAATGTCGGTATCCGGCTGGCGCTCACCCAGGGCGATATAGCGGCCTGTCTCACGGTCGGGCATGAAGGCAAACAGATTCGTCGGCGCGATGGTCTGCGACAGGGTTTCCCGGAACTGGCGCGCAACCTGCTGGATGTCGCGCAGTTGGGCGATGTTGTGGGTGAAGTTTTCGACCTGGATCTGGAAGTTATGCCGCTGCCGGAAATAGATGCGGTCGATCTGTCCTTGCAGCAGATTGCGCACGGGCAGGAACAGCAGCGCGATCAAAAAAATAGCGACGCCGATGAGCAGGGGGTTGTTGGCGGGCATGCCATCGGCCTGGGTGAGGATCAGGCTGGCGCTGAATACCAGCAGGGCATAGCCGCTGACCAGCGCGATCAGCATCACGAAATAGGTGATGCCCTTGCTGATGACCCGATCCGTATCGAAGAAGCGGTATTGCAGCACCGCATAGGCCATGCTCAGCGGGGCGGTCAGGATAAAGGGCGTGGCGGCGGAGGTGTTGAACGGCACGGCGGTCGTGCTGTAAAAGGTCTGTGACAGGATGTTGATCAGCCAGATGATGACCGGCACGCTGGTCAGAAAGATGCCGATCAGGATCGTGTTGCTCTGGTCGCGGACGATGGCAGACCCGGCAAAGCGCCAGGCGCGCAGCGTGGTGGCGACCAGGACGAGGATACCCCCAATCACCAGCATAAACGGTGGGATATTGATCTGAAACCCGGGGGAAGGCGGGTTCTGGTTGAACCACAGGAACACCGGAATCAGGGCCAGACACAGCGCATACGGCCCATAGACCAGCCCCGGCCAGCGGTCCAGCACCCCGGCGCGGATGGGGAATATCAGGCCCAGCGTCATGAGCGAACCGCCGACCAGCACATTCGCCACCAGCCACAGGGGGATCAACTGATGGGTGGCGTCCAGGTCGAACAGACCGCCAATCAGCACCGCCAGCGCAAATGCCAGTACACTGATGACCCGTGCGGCAGGCTGGTTGGGCCGCAGCAGCAGCAGCGCCAATCCGACCGCGAAGGTCGCCAGCGCCGTGACATAAGGTACGATGAAGAAGCCGATGAAGTCGATCAACGGCAGTTCGCCCAGGGTGTAACTCACCTGACAATCGGCCAGCGTCCCCGCCTGACAGGGGGCTGCGCTCTGGCCGACCAGCCGCTCGAACTGCACCGTCACGGTGTCGCCGGGCTGGAGCTGTGCCAGCGCCGCAAAATAGCGGCTGTGAACCGCATTGTAATCCATGCTGTCCGCCGCATCCGCCGGGTTGTAGAGGACTTCGTCATTGATGGCGGCGATTCGATCCATGCGGTGCAGGCCGCTTTCCAGCCCCGGCCAGGACTGCGGGCCGAGCGATTGGGAGCCATCGACGACCAGCAGCGGTGTGAACATGACGCCGATAAACGGATGGCTGCGCCAGTTCAACGCCAGCCCCAGGTAAAGGACCAGCATCGCCGCGCTGACCAGGCCGATCAGGGCGGTCACCCCAATCCACAGGCGGTTTTTCAAACTCGAATGAGCGGTTGAGGCCATGATATTTGTCTCGCACCGAAGGTTTGAATATCTTTATTCTATCATAGGCTATTTTACAGCACTATTTCTTCCTATTGAGTTATGGTTTGATTTGAGTTTTTTCGGTGGGCGCGGGCCTCGAATAGGTTATAATCGAAACAGGCTGGCGTCCACCATGGTCCGGCGGTGTGGCGGAGGGTGGCGCTGTTCCATGAAGCAGGGGCACCCGCCTGGGCGCTCGGATGTCATCACCCGGATTTATGACTGCGGCCTGCGGGGTCCTTTGGCCCGGCAGCCGGTCGAAACGAACCTCCAGAATCGGCGGCGAGTCGCCTGCGGGCGGCCTGCACACAAGGATCGAACACCTCTACGGGCTGCGCAGCACATCCTTGAATTGGCGGCGGCGAAGGCCTAAGATCGTGACGCACAAGATAGGGGATAGAAAGCAAACAGGATGATGTTGAAACCAGAGAAGATCCCAGGTACGAAATATGTTCGCAAACCGGGTTCGCATATTCTGCTGGCTGACCGACCCGGCGGCCCGTTTGGAAATATCTCGCTGTTCTGTGGGTCAGCCTCGCACGATCTGGCTGAGGAAATCGGCGAATACCTGAAGGTCCGCGTCGGCAAGTACAGCCGGGTGGTCTTCTCGAATGAGAATATCTTCATTCGCCTGAACGAAAGCGTGCGCGGGCAGGATGTGTACCTGGTGCAGACGATGGGCACGCCGCTGCATGATAACATCATGGAAATGCTGATTATGGTCGATACGCTCAAACGGGATTCGGCGGCCCGCATCAATGTCGTCATCCCTTACCTGTCCTACAGCCGCTCGGACAAAAAGGATCAGCCGCGCGTCGGCATCGCGGCCCGGCTGCTGGCAAACATGATCGAGGTGGCCGGGACGGATCGGTATATTACCATCGACCTCCATGCTGGTCAGATTCAGGGCTTTTATAATATTCCCGGCGATGTGCTGACCGCCTTTCATCTCATCAGCGATTATGTGAATGACCTCCACATTCCCGATCTTGTGGTCGTGTCGGCAGACCTGGGCTTTGCCAAGAAGGGGCGCAACTGGGCCGAACGCCTGGGCGCGCCGCACGCCATCATCGAGAAGCGCCGGGTCGATAATAAAGAACGGCCCGAAGCCCTGTCGATTATCGGGGATGTCGAGGGCAAGAATGTGCTGCTGGTGGATGACGAGGTGCTGACGGCGGGCAGCGCGGTCAACGCGGTCGAGGCGATCCGCTCCTATGGGGCGCGCGATGTCTATTTTGCCTTCACGCACCCCCTGATGACCGACATCGGCTACGAACGGCTGGCGGCGCTCGGCCTGAAAGAAATTATCTGCACCAATACGCTGCCTGTGCCGGCAGAGAAGCAGCTTCCAAACATGACCGTGCTGTCGGTTGCGCCGCTGCTGGCCGAGGTGATTCTGCGGTCACATGCCGGGCGCAGCGTGGGTGAGCTGTTCGACGAGTAACGCGACCGGGCGGTCAGGGTTTTAGCCTGTAGGAAGGACGAATTTCAGCATGCGACCGGACACGGGGCGGCTTTCGAGTCGCCCTTTCGATGTCTGCGGACGAGATCGCATGGTGAGGAGCGCCTCCAACCGGCGGAAGCGAAACGGGCAGCAGCCATGCAGAACGAATCTCCTGATTTTTCACCACGCACCATCGTTTTCGGAGCACTGGCTTTCGTGCTGGTCACGCTGGGGATGCTCGGCCTGATCGAGTGGATCGGGGTCGAGCGCATCCAGAAGTTTATTCAGGACGCCGGGCCGCTGGCACCCCTGGCTTACATCGCGCTCAAGATGGCGACCTATATTTTTGCGCCCCTCAGCAGCGGGCCGATTCAACTCTCCTCCGGCATCCTGTTTGGCTTCGTGCCGGGCGTGGTCTATACCATGATCGGCGAAGTGCTGGGCGGCAGCATCAGCTTTCTGATTGCGCGCCACCTGGGACGCCCCATCGTTCACCGGCTGGTGGGTACGGAAGGCATGGGCCGCGTCGATCAATTCGTCAGTCAGCTAGGGGGCTGGAAAGCGCTGGCCTATGCGCGCCTGTTCCTGGCGGCGATCTACGATTTCATCAGCTATGCCGCTGGTTTTGCCAGGGGTGTCACCCTGGTGCAGTATGTCCTCGTTTCGACTCTCGTCGGCCTCATCCCAACCAGCCTGTTCGTGGCTGCCGGGACCAGCCTCGCCACCAATCGTAATATGGTGCTGGTGATCTATGCGCTGCTGGGCGGAATCTCGCTGGTGCCGCTGGCGATCAACTGGCTGCGGAAGCGACAAGCGAACCGCGTGCCGCACGATGCCTCATGATGCGTTCAACGGCAGAAGATCACCCGGCAGCGGCGTATCGGTGATCCAGGCCCGCACCATGCGGTTGAATAAGTCGGGATTTTCGCTGTTCCAGATATGCCTGACCTGCGGCGCGATGCGCCCAACCGCATCCGGCATGATCGCCAGCACCGCTCGTGCCGCCCGGTAATTTAATCCGGCCTCCTTCTGGCCGACCACCGCCAGCACCGGCACGGAGACGCCCCGCAGCGCCTCAGGCACCCGGAACCGGTTGATCTCCTCCAGAATCGAGGTCAGCACCGCGCCGTTCATGCGCAGCTGCGACTGGCGGAAGGGTTCGTACAGGTCGGAGGGAACCTTGAGCGTGCGCGCATTCATGCGCAGCAGCCATTCCATCCGGGTCAGCGGAGCCATCGCGCGCGTCAGCCAGATTAACAGACCCGGCATCGGCCCGGCGGTGGGGCCGCTGACCAGCACATGATCGACCAATTCTGGCTGCTGCGAAGCCATCTGCAACGCGACCGACGCGCCCATCGACAGCCCGACGAGGTGGGCTTTACCGCCGTGCGCCCGCTGGCGGATGACGTCGGCCACCTGTTCGGTACAATCGGCCAGGGTGAACGGGCTGACATCGGGACTCTGGCCGTGACCGGGTAAATCCGGGACAAGGCAGTGATAATCCCGTGCCAGGTCCACAACCTGCGGCTGCCACATCCAGCCCGCGACGCCTGCGCCGTGCAAAAACACGATGGTGGGCGCAGCATCCGGGCCGGTCTCCTGCACATACAGGGCCATGATCTGATTCCTTCCTCATTGCGGGAATGCCGAGCAAAATCAGGGTCACGCCGGATGCGTGGCAGTCGGTCGATTCGCATCGGTGCGCGGCTGCGTGAACATCGGCGTGAGCACGTGCAGGACGATGTCACCCGAAAAATGCGCGATCATGGCGGCTTCGATGCCGTAATGCCAGAACAGGTAGCCGGTGGCGATGCCGACCAGCCCGTTCAGCAGGATGGCTCGGGTGAGGATCAGCGGAGTCAGGGGCGTGAGGCGCGCGGTGGCTGGGAGGTGTCCCAGGCCGAACAGGACCGCTGCGAAGACGATGGCGAACCAGAACATAGCATCGGTCGCGACGCCGCCGGTCAGACGACTCCCCAGCCAGACGACGCCCGACATCACGAACCAGCGCAGGAGGATTTCTTCGCTGATGCCGCCGTAGAACGAGGCCAGGAGGCGCTTCCACAGGGCCATGTTCTGATCGACCTGCTGAAGGGCCTGCGGCAGATGGGGCCTGAAAACCCGCATTTCCAGCAGAACCACCAGTGATGTACTCAGCACCCCGAGCACAATCGCCAGGGGAACCGCGGCCAGCGCGGGCAGCAATGGCTGTCCACTGAGCGCGGCTTCGATAACTGGTGCACCCAGCCCGACGGCCTGCGCCGCCAGCAAGCCGACGAAAACCGCCACCGTCATCAATACGGCGCTGTTGAGCAGCGACACCGCAATCAGCTTTGGGCGCGACATGGGGACATTCGCCAACTGGCTGCCGCTCATCGCAAAGCCATACGGCAGGATCGCTGCCGCACCGAACAGACTCAACCCCCACAGCACGAAAAAGAGACTCCAGTTAATCATTGTAGAAGTTACGCAGTTGGGAGGATGGCGTACTTGGGATGAGCCAAATAAAAGCCAACCGCCAGACGAATAATGTCGAGCTTGCTGTTGAAAATGGAGACGCGGGTGCGACAACGATGCAATTCCAAGCGCAAGTAGGCGCGCAGCGCCAAGCCGATGTGGTTACGCTGGGAACACTCCAGGCGAAATTGAGCGCGCTCAATGCCGGTGAACTGCTTGATGGCGCGGTGATACACTTCCACCAGCCATGCGCGCTCCACCAA
>JAIOHO010000424.1 GCA_019912905.1 Anaerolineae bacterium | reverse complement strand
GGTTGGGTTTGCTGGGTCACCGCGATCTGAAGTCCGCGTGCGACCAGTACCGCCAGACAGATAACCAGCACCGCAATGCCCAAGAGTCCCCATTCTTCGCCCAGTGCAGCGAAGATGAAATCGGAATGGACGACCGGGATGAAATCCGGCAGGCCCTGGCCGATGCCCTGCCCAAAGATTCCACCCGCCGCGAATGCCATCAGACTCTGGACAATCTGATAAGCCCGCCCGTCGGCTTCAGGCCAGGGATTAAGCCAGATGTCCACGCGCAGCTGGACGACGTTGAATAACTGGTATCCGGCCAGCCCAGCCACCAGGATCAAGGCTGCACCGCTCAGGAGAATCCACAGGGAGCCGCTGGCGATATACAGCAGGCCCAGAAACACGACAAAAAACAGAATGGCCGTGCCCAGGTCGCGCTGCCAGACCAGGATGATAATGGACAGGCCCCACATCATCAGGATGGGGCCGACGATGCGCGGCGAGAAGATCAGTCGTCCCTGGCCGCTGCTCAGTTCTTCGGCGCGCAGGGCTGGGTATTGCTCTGCCAGATAGCTGGCGAGGAAGGCTACGAGGATGATCTTGAGAGCTTCGGATGGCTGGAAATATACGGACCCGAATCCCAGCCACAACTGAGGTGCGCCCAGTAAGCCGGATGGATTGCGGCCCAGGAGGATGGTGCCGGTCAGCAGCAGCAGGCCCACAAACAGCAGAATGTAGCGGTAGGACCGCAGCCAGCGCAGGGCATGCGGGAAACAGGCGACCCACAGCATCAGCAGCGTACCGACCAGCAGCCAGAGCGACTGCCGATCCGCAAAAGCGGGTGCCAGTCGGTCGATCACCAGCAGGCCCCATCCGGCCAGGAACAGCGTGAGGGGAAAAATAAATGGATCACGCTGGGGTAGATGGTGTTCCAGCCAAAGATGGCCGGTGATCGCACACAGAGACCAGGCGATCAGATGCTGCCAGTGCAGGAGACTGGTCGTCTCATTGACCAGTGCCAGCGCGAGGTAATTGATCAGCAGGAACAAGCCCGCGACCAGCAGCAGGGGGCGCTCGATGGATTGAGCGCGGATGGATGAGCGCGGCCTCGATTCCTGGATGTGCGCTGCGGTAGCCATCTTACTGGCCGGAGAAGCGGCGCTTGACGATAGGGCCGAGCTGCTCCAGCACGGGCGCAGGCACCTGACTGCGTTCGACCATAATGGCCGCGTCGAGCACATTATGGGCTTCGCTGGGCATGTTTATGTCGAGCTGATCCACGGCTTCGGCAATGGCCTTGTGGACGACGACCAGGTTATGCTCCATCGTGGCGATTACCTTTTCGGCAGTCACCGGTTCTTCGCTGGTGTGCCAGACGTCATAGTCTGTGATGTGTGCCATCGTCGCATAGGCAATCTCGGCTTCGTAGGCCAGAAATGCTTCGGGACAGGCGGTCATCCCGATGAGGCTGCATCCCCACTGGCGGAAGATGTTGCTCTCGCCCCGGGTGCTGAAGCGCGGCCCCTCAATGATAATAAAGGTCCCCTGCCGGTGAACGATGCCCCCTGCCTTTTCGACCGACTCGATCAGAACTTCACGCAGACGATTACAGAACGGGTCGGCTACGGAGATATGCGCGACCAGTCCCTGCTCGAAAAACGACCGCCCGCGATCGGCCTTGGTGTGGTCGTATAACTGGTCAGGGACGACGATGTGACCGGGAGCGTAATCTTCTCGTAGCGAACCACAGGCATTGACTGCGATAATAAACCTGACGCCGAGCGACTTCAGCGCATAGATATTGGCGCGATAGGGCACAACCGATGGGCTGTAGGTGTGGCCGATGCCATGCCGGGGCAGAAACGCCACGCGTTTGCCGCGCAGCGTGCCGATAACGATGTCGGCACTGGGCTTGCCGTAGGGTGTATCGACCGTAACCATCGATTTGTCCGAGATTTCTGGCATCTGATACAGGCCGGTACCACCGATCACACCAATCGCTACGGATTCGGTCATCTTCACTGCTCCTCTACAAATCGAGTTCCAGGCGGAAACGCATCCGCCCCACGCCAATAATATCACCATCCGTGATGACAATCGGCTGGTTGATGAGGGTTTCGTTCAGGGTGGTACCGTTGCGGCTGTGGCGATCTTCCAGCCACCACTGGCCGCTGCGCAGTGCGACGAGCGCATGTTCGCTGCTGGCAAAGGTGTCGTCTACCACGATCGTGTTGGTTGGCGAACGTCCAAGCGTGGTGATTTGCAGCAGAGGAAAGCACGTGCCGGTGGGCAGATAACTGCCATTGGTTTCGGACAGGATGACAAGCTGGCCGTATACCCGGCGGCTGGCTTCAACCGTGAGGACCGTGCCGCGATAATCCCGCCACAGGGCGATGAAAATGACTGCGATCAAAATCAGCAGGGTGACCCCGGACATGATCCGCAACAGGAGGAGAACAGTATCGGTACTCATGCCAGCACTCAGACGCGGTTGAATGAATCGGTCTGGTCAAACTGATCGGGTTCATCTTCCATATAGACAAGGGATGTTTTGCCGATTCGGATGACATCGCCCGCGCGGAGCTGGTGTTCACGGATTTTGATCTCGTTGACGTAGGTTCCGCTGTTACTGCTGGTATCAAAGATGACGTAGTGTCCAAAGCGCAGGCGAATCTGTGCGTGAGCGCGTGACACATAGGCATCTTCCAGGACGATGTCGTTCGTCGTGCTGCGCCCGATGTGAATAATTGCGTGATCCAGGGTGATGACCTTCTGGCCGCTGATGATCAGCTGGGGGTTTACGGGCTGAGGATGAGCGCTTGCCATCTCAATCGGCTGAAGCGCGCCGGTCGTCAGATCCTGGGCATGGGCGTGCTGGGCAATGACGGTAATCTGATTACCCGCCAGCTCTGGCGCGGCGGTGAGATAGACATTGGGCGTGTGCTTCAGGCGGTAGCCCACACCAGCCGCCAGCTCGATGATCTGAGCACTGAGGACACTGGCGAGGGTAGGGTAACGTTCGTAGACCTGCTCCAGCACATCCGGGTTGACGCGGATGGTGTATTGATCGGGAGCCAGCGGGCGACTGTCTCCATTCTGCGGCTGTTGGAGGCCATCCTCCAGCGCACGCACCAGTTGGAGCGCAATTTCGTGGGCCTGGATGCGCTTGCCGAAAAAATGCGCGAAAATGCCTTCGGTAACTTTTTCCAGCCGCGCCTCAAGTTGCGAAATCAGTCGATCGTTCATCGGCGGGCATTATAGCCCACTGCCATAGCACCAGCAATGCGCAATCTATAACAGAAGACACCGCGTCGGGGACACGGTGCCTTTCCGTTGGGTTCAATTTGGAGGGTGTTTAGCCGCCGTTCAGGACAAAGGCGGGTTCGGCAGGGACATTATCCGCCCAGACCGAGTCAATTTCGATTTTCTGATCTGTGGACGCGCGGAGATCATCCAACCACGTCTGGAACTGCCGCTCTTTGGCAGTATCAAGCTGATTGGCCGTGATCGTGCGTATTTCACGATCGTGTACCTGGATGATGTGCCAGCCAAATTCCGTCTGGATTGGCCCAATCAGTGCGCCCAGATCACCGTCGGTCACGGCATCCGCGAATGGATTGACGAAATCCGTCACTGGCGTCCAGCCGAGTTCGCCGCCTGTTGCGCCGCTGCCGGTATCGGTCGAAGATGCTTGAGCCAGACCAGCGAAGGAGTCCCCGGCCTGGAGCGCAGCCAGAATATCCTGAGCTTCTTCCTCGGTAGCGACCAGAATATGGCGCGCATTGACGTGCGGCACTTCCGCGCTGAGATCGGTCACGGCGTCCCGAAGCGCGGTACGCAGCGCCTGCATTTCGAAGTACTGATTCAAGCGGTCCCGGGGGACGCGCGCGCTGGCCGTGATGCTTGCCATAAACGCATCTTTGGTGCTGGCGAATTCAGTCATCTGTTCGTCCGCGGTCAGCGTCGGCGGCGGGGGCACTGGCGTATAAGTGGCTGTGGGTTCGACAGGTTCAGTCACTTCGACCGTGGCTTCGGAGGTTGCTTCTTCCGTTGCTTCGATGGTGGGGACCAGCGTTGCGGTGGGCACCGGCGAAGGGGTCGGCGAAACAAACGGCGTCGGCGTAATCGTTGGCTCGACGGTGGCTGTTGGTTCGATGCCTGCCAGCGCGTTCGGGTCGAAACCGAGGAACTGCTCCCACTGTTTATCGACGTCTTCCGCGCTCACGCTAATGCCGAGGGCCGCTGCCTGCTGGCGAACCAGCGCATCCTCGACCATGGCCGTGACGACTGAGTTGCCAAGCTGATCTGGAATCTGAACCTGGGCCAGCCACGTGCGCAGCGGTTCCTGGCCTGCGAACTGGTTGGGATCAATGCCCATTGCGTTGAGATTGGTAATAAAGTTATTGATCCGTAAATTCAGCAGCGCGCGCTCGATCCGAACCTGCTCCTGAAACTGGGAGACGGAAATATTATCGCCGTTTACCGAAGCGACAACCCGGTTGGGGTTGACGAACAGTTCAAGGACTACTGCGGCCACCAAAATCAGGACGATGAGGCCAACTGCCACGCTCGTCCCAATTAACACGTAACGCTGAGTCACGGCCTCCCGCTCGGCACGGGATTTAAATTCTCGCTTGTGTTCTCCCGATGCGGGTGTCGAGGCTTTTTGTTTTGGAAGCCCTGTGGTCTGCCTCCGCTTTGCCATGTTGTGAAGCTCCTCGTCCTGAAGTCATCATGAAACGGGGCATAGTGTGATACCATGCCCCGATGTGAAGCTTTTGAACTCTGTCAGCAAACCGCCGCCCGCATCTATTCGGAAACGTTGACGAAAGGCAGCAGAGCGAGATGACGCGCACGTTTGATTTCACGTGCGAGGTTGCGCTGGCAGCGTGCGCAGTTGCCGCTCTGACGGCGCGGGCGGATCTTGCCGGATTCGGTGATAAAGCGCTGCAACGTATCGACATCCTTATAGTCGAAGCACTTTCCTTCCGGGCAGTACTCTGCGGTCCGCTGACGTCTGCGGCGTCCGCCGCCGCTGCTGGGACCACTGGGGCGCGGTCTGCGTGGACCACTGTGGCGATCCCCTGACCGCGAATTGCGGCCTCCTCGACCTTCAGATTCACTTCCTGGTGCGTCGTCGCGCACGTCGTCCATGTCACTCATGGTTTTCAAGCTCCTGGTTAGAAGGCGTAGTCGCCGCTGTCGGCTTCGTCTTCATAGTAATCAATTGGTTGCCGCCGGTCGCCGAGCAGGATCATCTCGTT
>JAIOHO010000423.1 GCA_019912905.1 Anaerolineae bacterium | reverse complement strand
GCTCTCGGGTCAGCCATTTGTCGGCTTCGGTGGAGAATTCCAGGTACTCGATGAGGCCGCGCTGGGTTTCCATGTCGGCAGCCAGATTGGTCAGGTACTGAGTTTCAGGGTTTGGGATGACGCTGATCTGGGCGGCAAACTTCTCTTTGAGAATATCGACCAGTCGGTCGATCTGCTGTTGGTAGGTGTCTGTGTCCCGCCAGTTGCTGAAGTCGATGTACTGCTGGCGTTCGATCTCCAGCGGCCAGTCCGATTCGCCGATGGAACCCAGCAGAACCGGGAAAATCGGCCTGCCCAACCGGTCGGCGCGGGCCAGTTCTCGCTGGCAGTATTTCGATGAAACGTATGACGGACTGAGGATCGCAATCAGGGCGGCGCAGCTGTAGACCGCGCCTTCGAGCGATTTGCGCCAGTCATCTCCGGGGCTAATATCGAGGCGGTCCATCCAGAGATTAACGCCCGCATTTTTCAGATCAGCGGCGAGTTTTAAGGCGAAGTCGGCTTCGGTGCTACGATAGCTGAGAAATATGTAGCGACTTTCACTCACCAGTTTCTCCAATCATCCCCCACCTGCGCGTTTGAGAAGCTGTGCACATGTGTGGCTTCTGCATTGTAACAAACATTAATGATCGGTGCATTTTCTTGTACTGGAATTACAGGATTGTAATGACAATTGCTACGTTATTCAGCTAGCCCTGGGTTCATGAAACTGAAGGATGACACCTCTCGCGACAGGTCAGAACGGCAGCAGGCCGCCCTGTAGGATTCTTATACGCGCTGTCGGCAATCACGAAGACAATCATGAGCCGCATTAATCGGAAATGCCTTGCGATAAACCTGAACACAATACTACGCAAACCTAAAAAATACTTTATATATACTTACAATAAACGACATTAAGCATTATGACAAGTGCATGTGCTGCTGATTATAGCGCTGAGCGATTCCGCCTGGTGCTCGCGTGGCTGAATTCTAAGACGAATCCATAGATCCATCGGGGTCAGATGTTGTGGAGTTTGGGGCGATACTGAATCGCTTCAGCCACATGCTGCACTTCGATCTGAGCGTCGTTCGCGAGATCGGCAATCGTGCGAGCCAGCTTCAGAATGCGATGGTAGGCACGCGCGCTGAGCTGCATCCGCCTGACCGACAGATCGAGCAGTTGTTTCGCGTCGTGGGACAGGTTGCAGAATTTCTGAATATCGCTGACGCGCATATCTCCGTTGGCGTGTAGTCCTGCATGGTCGGCGAAGCGCTGCTCCTGAATCGCTCGTGCCTGCTCCACGCGCTCACGAATTACGGCGGAGGGTTCCGCCTGCGTATTGCCCAGCAGCTTATCATAATCCACGCGGGGCACTTCCACATGAATATCGATGCGATCCAGCAGCGGGCCGGACAGCTTGCTCTGGTAGCGCGTAATCATGGCGGGTGTACAGGTGCAGGCTTTCACCGGGTCCCCAAAATAGCCGCAGGGACAGGGATTCATTGCCATGACCAGCATAAAATTCGCTGGAAAGGTCAGACTGCCCTTCGCCCGCGAGATGGTGACGATGCGATCCTCGATGGGCTGGCGCAGGACCTCCAATGTGCGCGGGTTGTGTTCGGTGCATTCGTCGAGGAACAGGATGCCACGGTGCGAAAGCGTGACCTCGCCCGGTCGGGGGACAGACCCGCCGCCGATCATCCCGGCGGTACTGATGGTGTGGTGTGGGGCGCGAAATGGCCGTGCCTGAATGAGTGGGTGGTCATTGGTGAGCAGGTCGGCCACCGAGTAGATGCGCGTGACTTCAAGCGCTTCTTCCAGGGTAAGCCGGGGCAGGATGCCGGGCAGCGCTCTCGCCAGCAGCGTCTTGCCAGTGCCGGGAGGACCACTCAGAAGGACGTTATGTCCACCGCCTGCGGCGATCTCCAGTGCCCGTTTGACATGTTCCTGGCCTTTAATATCAGAATAGTCCACCAGGCCGACCTGAATCTGTGGATTGTCGGCTGTTGAACTGGGCGGAGCCTGATAGGGTGGGATGACCTGAAGGCCGTACAGATGCTCGACCAGTTGGGCCAGGGTGTGCACCGGGATCACCTGAATGCCTTCGACCAGGGCGGCCTGGGGCGCATCTTCCGCCGCCACATAGACCGTCTGGAAGCCTTCCTGATAGGCGGCGTAGGTCATGGGCATGACGCCCTTGACATGGCGCACACTGCCATCGAGCGACAACTCACCGATGAACAGCGCCTCGTCCAGCGCTTTCAGGGGGACTTGATCGGTCGCTGCCAGCACCCCCACTGCAATTGCCAGGTCATAGGCGGCACTGTGTTTGGGGATGTCGGCAGGTGAGAGGTTGACGAGATAGCCCTTGTTCGGAAAAGTGAGACGGCTGTTTTTGATGGCCGCGCGGACGCGTTCGCGGCTTTCCCGCACGGCATTATCCGGCAGCCCCACAATCGAAAAAATGGGGATGCTGGCCCGTGGATTAAAGTCCGTCTGCACTTCGACGATGCAGCCATCCAGCCCGATGATGGCGCAGGCGCGAACGATCGCAAGCATAAAGTCCCCCAGTGTCAGATGCAGTCATGATCCTGTGTAAATCCCAATAACACGGATTATAGTTCATACCCATGCGACGGGACCAAGCCAGTGGTCTTACCCTGCCTGCTGCTTGCCGATTCACGTCCAGGAGTGTTACCCTTCGCGCATGACCGACGATACGATTCTGTGGGAGGAACCGGTGGAAATTCTCGTGATTAATGCGGCGCAGGTGCGCGAACTGCTGCCGATGAGGGCCTGTATCGACGTGATGGGGGATGCGCTGCAAGCTTTGAGCCGGGGCGAAGCGCAGAATCCGCTGCGGTCGTTGATGGGACTGCCGGATCGTCGCGGCCTGCTGGCGCTGATGCCCTCATTTATGGGCGATGCGATGGGGGTGAAGGTGATCAGCGTGATGCCGGGCAATCACGGCACCGAATATGACTCGCACATGGGGGCGGTGATGTTGTTCGAGGCCACGTATGGGCGACCGCTGGCTTTGATCGACGCCAGCGAAATCACCGCGATTCGGACCGCAGCCGTGAGCGGCGTGGCGACCCGGCTGCTGGCGCGTGAAGATGCCGGGGACCTGGCGATTCTGGGCACCGGCGTGCAGGCGGATTCCCACCTGGAGGCGATGCTGGAGGTCCGCCCCATTCGCCGGGTGCGCGTCTGGAGCCGCCATGCTGACCACCGGGCGCAGTTTGCGGCTCGTACCCAGGAGCGCTATGGCGTGGCTGTGGAACCCGCTGAGGATGCGGAGTCTGCTGTCCGGGGTGCGGACCTCATCTGCACGGCGACCTCATCCAGCGAACCGGTGCTGAAAGGCGCATGGCTGAATGCGGGGGCACACCTCAACGTCGTAGGGGCCTCGGTGCGGACTGCGCGCGAAGTGGACAGCGACGCCATGCAGCGCGCCGAATTGTTCGTGGACCGGCGCGAATCGACGCTGAACGAGGCGGGCGATGTCCTGATTCCCAAGCAGGAAGGTCTCATCGGCGACGATCATATCCGGGCGGAACTGGGCGACGTGCTGCTCGGCACGCATCCGGGGCGCACCTCCCCGGAGGCGATCACGCTGTTCAAGTCGCTCGGCTTAGCCGTCGAAGATCTGGCTTCGGCCCAGTGGATTTACCAGCA
>JAIOHO010000422.1 GCA_019912905.1 Anaerolineae bacterium | reverse complement strand
GTTGATGATTGCGTTCCTTGACCAGCTACTTGGTCAAGGGCTTCGTGACATTACGAAGGCTGCTTCTCCAGGGAGTTGGCGTTCGCGCGCGCTTTTTTCGCTTCAACCATCGCCGACTCCGCTTCAGATGCAACCAGGCTGGCAAACTGGGCCGCGATTTCGGCATAGGTTTCAGCGTCATCGGCCTGGGCCTGGGCCTGGGCCAGATCAAGCGCGTTCAGGTGCTCGTCCATGTTGTGCTGGGCACGGGTGATCTGAGCGGTGATGGCCTCATCCAGCTCGCGCCACGGTGCGGCCAACCCTTCTTCCACCTCGTCCAGCCGGTCGGTAAAGGCATTCTGGAAGGATTGCACTCGGGCCCGCGCTTCCGCAGTGTGCGTCTCGAACTCCTTGCGATCTTCGGCACGGGCAGCCTCCACACGGGTTTCCAAAGCAGCCGTGTGCTGGCTCAGTTCGAGCAATTGCTCTGACAGCTTGTTCATGATTCGCTCCTTCTTTCTGTTCGGTCGATGCCGATCAGGTTGTGTACGATGCTTTCAGTGTAGGTCTGGGGGGAGAGGCTGTCATGAATCGAAAGTGCTATAAAAGTATCAATCCAGAAGTGTTAGGGGAACTGCTTCGACTGGGTATGCGCCGAGTTTCACCGATGGCTTGTGCGCTGAGGCGTTGCGACGTGTTTGTGCCCGTATGCCCGACCGCTCGGGGAAATGACAACACACCGGCTCAGCACCGGTGTGTTTGTCGGACAGGTGGAACATACGAATTGGTATGAACTATCGCTGCTGTCGGGCTGCTCGCTGATACAGCGAAGCGCGGTGTACTTCCGGGCCAGGTTGTGGGACAAGCGCGGTGAGTAGCCAGGTCAGAACTATCCCGGCCACAAATCCACCCACATGGGCAGCAAATGCCACGCCACCGCCATAGGACGTATCCGCACCCAGCGATGCAAATCCGTCAACAACCTGCAAGGCAAACCAGAAACCCAGGACGAGCCACGCGGGCCATTCGACCCACTGCGAAACCCGACCCAGCGGAATAATACCCCGTACTCTAACGCCGGGGAACAGAATGAAATAGCTGCCCAACACCCCCGCAATGGCGCCACTCGCGCCGATCATGGGGACGGTAGACTCCGGGCTGATGAGCACTTGCGCGAACGCCGCTGCAAAACCACTGACAAAATACAGGATAAGGTAGCAGACTCCTCCGAGCCGGTCTTCCACATTATCGCCGAAGAGCCACAAGTAGAGCATGTTGCCTATGATGTGGTCAAAGCCGCCGTGAAAGAACATGCTGCGGATGATCGCAATGAAGGCCGCCAACGAGAACGGCGCATGAGAAATGCTGGCCGGGACAGCCGCCAGGTCCATGAACATGCGATCCAGCTGCCCCGGCGCAAGACTCAGCTCCCAGATGAAAACGATGACGTTGATGATGATCAGCGTGTAGGTGAAGACAGGCATTCGGCGTCGAGGGTTAAGGTCTTGCAGGGGAAGCATCGCGGCTCCTTTCCAGTTCTACAACCGTATCACAACAAGCTCACTCACCACTGTTCTTGCTTGACACCCGGTGGTCCGAAGCCGCGAGCGTCCACGCCAGTTCGGCAATTTCGTCGGCAGCCTGCGGGCGACCAACCTGGTGGGCATTGTGGGCGCGGGATTTCAGAAGCTGCCCCTCATTGCTCAGCCAATGAAAGAGCGTTTCGAGCATGTCGAGCGGCATTCGGGCGACGTCACCGGCTCCATTGTCTACCACAAATTCGGCATTGCCGGTTTCCTGCCCTTCTATCACATCGATGAGCATCAGCGGCAAACCACAGGCCAGCGCCTCCGTCACGATGAGTCCGCCCGCTTTGCACACGATAAAGTCCGCCGCGTGCATGAGCGTGGGCATGTTATCGACCAGGTTGTAGACCACGACCGGGAGATGCCAGTCAGTTTGCTGTAATTCCGCGTACACGGCATCATCGCCGCCGGCTACGACAATAGCCTGCAGTGGGAAGTTGCTGTGGTTGAGGACACCGACAGCGTCCAGCAAATTGCGGACGCGCGGACTGCCGACGACCAGCGCGGTCCTGCGGTCGGGTTCGATGCCGAGGGCGGCGCGTATCTCGGCGGCAGGGCGTTTGTCACTGAAGATCTGCGGATGAACTGGAATGCCGGTGACTTTGAGCGCGTCGGGTTGAAGCCTGGCGTCAAGCGCCAGGTTGTAAACGCGCTCGGTCGGTACGAACGTAACATCCGATACAGGGTGAAACCAAATTCGTTGTACCGTGCCTAAATCCGTCACAATGGTCAGTACGGGGATGGTTCTACGCGTGTGGCGAAAAATCGCATGGAGCGGTTCCAGATACATCGGATGAGTGACGATAACCACGTCTGGTTTATTCTGTTTCAGGATATCGCTCAACGCCTGGAACAGCAGCGCGGTAAGCCCGATTTCGACCAGGCTGGTGGACAACTGTGCGTCCATCACCTGATAGCCAATCTGATAAAGCTCCGGCGCCTCCCGCACCCTGCGGTCATATTCCACTTGCTGCTCACGCACGACCGCAGGCACACTCTTGTGGTCGAAAGCGTTGATGATGTCCACATGAACGGCGTCTCCATAGGGAGTCTCCAGAGCCGCTGCAACCGCCTTCGCTGCGCTTCGATGCCCGAACCCCATGTCTGAGGTCAGAACCAGGATTTGTTTAGGAGATGAGTTTTTCATCGCTCCGATTCCTTCGGCAGATAATAAGGGTGGTTGGGGTCGTTGGCTGGAGCGTAGGGATCGCCGCTGGGCGGCCACGCCAATCCGTCCAGACTCTGACGGCGCTGACGGCGCCACTTGATCGCGCCCACCAACTCGCGCGCCTGGGGGCTGTCGATACCGTATGGGACGCGCCAATCATCCCTGGGCAGCGACGCCAGGAAGTGGTGTTCATG
>JAIOHO010000421.1 GCA_019912905.1 Anaerolineae bacterium | reverse complement strand
TGTTTGAGCTGGCTGATGCCGATGACGATCGCTGCCGCGCTGGAAAAACCGGCCAGCACCGGATGGCTGAGAAAATTGACCACGAACCCGGCCCGCAGCAGCCCCAGCAGCAGGCGGATCAGCCCGACCAGCAGCGCCAGCACCAGCACCAGCGCGATATACTGGCTGGAACCCGGTTCGGCAAACTGGCTGACGCTGGCGAAGACCAGCAGCGAGGTCACCGCCGTTGGGCCGACGGACAGCACCCGGCTCGTGCCGAGCAGCCCGTAGATTGCCAGCGGCACGATGCTGGCGTACAGGCCCATCTGCGGCGGCAAACCCGCCAGCAGCGCATAGGCCATCCCCTGGGGGACCATCATGATGGCGACGATCACCCCGGCCATCACGTCGCCGGTCAGGTCTTCGCGGCGGTACTGCCGAATCCAGCTTATGCAGGGCAGGAAATGGCTCAGGAGGGGGCTGCTGTCGCGCGGTTGGGTCGTGGTCGTCATTGTTTAGCCCTGCTCGGTCGCCAGCGCCCCGGCCCATTCAACTTCGTCGGCATTCAGGTTGATGACATGCTCGTAACCGGCTTTGCGCAGCAGGCTGGCCGCAATCTGCGAGCGATAGCCGCTGGCGCAGTGGGTCACAACGGTGTGGTCGCTGGGGATTTCGGCCAGGCGGTCCAGCACATAGCCCAGCGGTACATTTTTCGCGCCGCGAATATGCCGGGCCAGGTATTCAGTTTTGCCGCGCACGTCGAGAATGACCAGACTGTTGGTGCGCGCCCGTTCCGCCAGCCGCGCCGCGCTGATCTGTGGCAGCGATTCGGTCAGACCGGCGACCGCATCCGGCAGGACATAGCCGCGGATCGTATCGACACCGATCGACCGCAGTCCACGGACAATCTGCGTGGCCGCCCCTGCCGTCGGCGCGATGATTGTCAGCGATGCGTCATACTGCACCAGCCAGCCGACATAGGTCACATAGCTGTCACTCGTGGCCGGGATGCTGACCGTCCCCGGCAGATGCGCCTCGGCGAACTGTTCCTGGCTGCGGAAGTCGATCACCAGTTCACCGGCATCGAGTGCCTGTTGAAGCTGGCTATGGCTCAGGTGCGCGGGCGACTCCAGACGGTCGAGCAGTGCCGGGCCAATTTTGTTGACCTTCTTCATCTGCGCGAAATATTTGGGCGCTTCCGGCTGGCCGTCCAGCAGCCAATCGACGAAACGGTCCTGGTCGGCGATCTGGAAGGCGGGGTTAAACAGCTTCTCATAGCCCAGTGTGGTCGAGGGCAGCGCACCGAGCGCCTTGCCACAGGCGCTGCCCGCGCCGTGACCGGGCCAGATTTGCAGGTAATCGGGCAGCTTCTGGAAGCGCTGGACACTGTGGAACTGCTGGCGCGCGCCCTTTTCCTTGGTGCCGACCAGACCCGCCGCTTCTTCCAGCAGATCGGGGCGACCCACGTCACCCACGAACAGGAAATCCCCGGTGAAGATGCCGATCGGACGATCCGCCCCGGCGGTATCGGTGATCATGAAAGCGATATGTTCCGGGGTGTGGCCGGGTGTATGCAGCACTTCGACGCGCACGTTGCCCACCATCCAGCGATCGCCATCGCTCACCAGGATGACGTTGGGCTGATCGGCATCGCCATACTTCCAATCGGCATCGCCCATATCGCTCAGGTAGATGCGCGCGCCCGTTTGCGCGGCCAGTTCACGGCTGCCGCTGACGAAATCGGCATGAATGTGGGTTTCGGTGACATGGGTAATGCGCAGCCCTTCCGCCTCCGCCGCTTCGAGATACGGTGTCACATCGCGGGCCGGGTCGATCACCAGCGCTTCGCCGGTGGCGGCACAGCCCACCAGGTAGGAGGCCTGGGCCAGCTTCTTATCGTAGAAATACTTCAATAACATCGGTTCGCGTTCCTTCTTACTTCCCTCAGACGGTCCATCACAGCATCATCATGCAGGCAGTCGTGCGGCAGGCTTACGATTCCAGCGGCAGGCCGCGCATCATCCAGGCCATTGTGCCGCCGCGCAGGTTATAGACTTCGGTGCAGCCACCCCGGACCAGGATGCTCGATCCAGTCTGGCTGCGGTTGCCGGTGGCACAGACGACCACGACCGGCTGTCCTTTGGGGATTTCGCTCAGCCGCCGGTCCAGCTCGTTGAGCGGGATGTTGACCGCGCCCGGCAGGTGGCCGCTCTGATATTCGCCCGGTGTGCGCACATCGACCAGCACGTGCGGCGCGGCGGGGGTCTGGTAATCACTGTGGTAGGTCGGGACATCGAGATTTTCGAAACCAGTGTTGCGATTGAACAGGAACATGCAGCTAACCTCGTTGGAATGGGTGCGAGACGATAATGGGAATTACTGAAGGGGGAGACCGGCGGCGGTCCAACTGTTGACACCGCCCAGATCATAGATTTCGGAATACCCGGCGTCGCTCAGGATGCGGGCAGCCTGGGCGCTGCGGTTGCCGCTGCGACAGTAAACGACCACCGGCGTATCTTTCGGGACTTCACTCAGCCGGTCGGCCAGCGTCTGAACGGAGATATTCGTCGCCCCGGTGATATACCCGGTGGCGAATTCTTCCGGCGTGCGCACGTCGAGCAGGAAATGCGGGGTATCCGCCGCAAAGCGCGATTGGTAATCCTGTGGGCTGATCGTCTGCACGGTCGCCGCGCTGGAGGTCTGCGGCGCGGCACCGTTCAGCGCGACGAGGGCGATCAGGGCCACCACGACCACCGCGCCCAGGATGATCCATAATTTCTGTTTGGGCATGATCGTAACTATCCTTCTGGTTGACTCAGATGATGCACTCAGTTTACTCCGATTCGGATTGTCGAGCAGGCGGAACTATCTTATACTGTGCTATTAGGTCATGCTTATAGCAGGAGCCGGTCATGCTCAGTTTGTACAAGCTCGAAATTTTTGCGACGGTGGTCGAAGCCGGGAGCTTCAGCACAGCCGCGCAGCGACTACTGATGACGCAATCTGCCGTCAGCCAGCACATGCAGGACCTCGAAGCCAGCCTGGGCACGCGCCTGTTCAACCGGGGGCGGCGCGGTGTCACCCTGACAACGTCGGGCGAGCGGCTGCTGACCTATACCCGCGATATTCTGCGGCTGGTGGCCGAAGCCGAAAGCGCGGTGACGGACGTCGAAAATCTGGTAGATGGGCAGGTGAGCATCGGCGCGACGCCGGGGGTGGATGTTTACCTGCTGCCAGAGTGGATTCAGGCGTTCCGCACGCGCTATCGCAACCTCAAGGCTGCCCTCCAGACCGGTGTCACGTCCGAGATCGTCAGCGGCGTGCTCGGTCACCGGCTGGACCTGGGGCTGATCGAGGGCGAACTGGACGGCGGCGAACCGGCGCGCCTGGGCCAGATGGTCATGCAGGACATTTGTTTACAGGTCATCGTCGGGCCGGGGCATCCCTGGTGGAATCGAGAAAAAGTGTCGATCGACCTGCTGGCCGGTCAGCCCTTTGTGACGCGCCAGCCGCGCTCGAAAACCCGCATCTGGATCGACCAGATTCTGCAAGCCCACCACATTCAGCCGGACATCGTGGCCGAGCTGGATAATCCCGAATCCATCAAGCGGGTGGTCATGACCGGCATGGGCATCGCCATTCTGCCGGAATATGCCACGCGCACCGAGATCGCCGCCCACACGCTGCATCCCCTCAGCCTCGACGGGGTGGCGCTGCGGCGCACGCTCAAGCTGGTCTGGGATCGAGAAACACCTTTTCCCCCGGTGGCGCGTGCTTTTCTGACCCATCTGGCACGGCATTTTCCGCAGCTGCTCACGGTCACCGCCTGAGCCAGAACCCGCATCCCGGCGTGGAGCAAGCGTCAGGAGTCCGTAGGCTGCCCGTCATCCACAAAGCCGGGGGGTGTGTTAATCTCCGGGGCATCTGATGAATGGGATGCCCCCCACCTATCAT
>JAIOHO010000420.1 GCA_019912905.1 Anaerolineae bacterium | reverse complement strand
TCCTGATACAGATCGTCCTTCGATTTGCCGGACACTTTCATATAGTCGTCCAGCGTCAGGCCGCGCTGCCGCAGGTCGCTGTCCACGTGATGCAGCAGGTGTTCCACTTCGTCTGCGACCACGACCTCAGGATACGCAAAGCCCGCCTGTTCGATAATCTTATCCAGAATCTGCTGGGCATATTCGGCGTCTTTGGCTTCTTTGGCCTCTTTTTCCAGATCTTCGCGGATGCGCATCCGCAGTTGCAGCAGCGTCGGCGGTTCTGCGCCTTCTTCGCTGTCCGGTTCCTTACCTACGCGCGCCGCAAACTCATCGTTCAGTTCGGGCAGCGTGACGTTCTCAATCTTCTTGACGGTCACATCGAACTGCACATGGCGGCCCGACAGATGTTCATATTCTTCGGGGTCATCCGGGTAAGTAATTTCAAAGACGCGCTGCTCGTCCACCGCTGCGCCTTCCAGCGCCGCGCCGAAACCCGGTGCCGGTTCGCGATCTTCGGTCAGGCGGAAGACCATGTTATCGTTGTCGATAAAGACGCGGTCCTCCTCATCCGGCGCTGCGGCTTCGTCATCGACCTCCGCTTCATCCGATTCGGCGTCGCCTTCGTCTTCAGGAGATTCGGCCTCATCCGTTTTCGCATTGTCGAGGTACGAGGCCTTCATGCTCACCGTCACCCGATTGCCCGCCGCGACTGGCTTCGCGCTTTCTTCCACGACGGCTTCGCGCTCCAACAGCGACTTAATCGCTTCATCGACATCTTTGTCTTCAATGGTCGCTGCTTCATAATCCTGGCGGATGTCACGGTATGCACCGAGATCCACCGTCGGCTGGAGCGGCACAACGAACTTAAACGTCGGCTGCGGCTCGATGCTGAAATCTTCCAACGCCCCAGGCCCATACGGTTCGACTTCCGATTCGTCCAGGACATCCTTATAGACCTGATTGCCCAGGACCTCGACGGCCTCTTCGAGGATGGCGCTCTCACCGACATAAGTGGCGAGGACGCGATAAGGCGCTTTGCCTTTGCGGAAGCCCGGGATATTGACCTGCCGGGCGATCTTGCGTGCAGCTTCTTGCTTGGCCTTTTCGAGGCGTTCCGCTTCGACCTCGACGGTCAGACGTGCAGTGTGGTTTTCGAGACGTTCAGTTTGAATGTTCAACGGTAGATTTTCCTTGCAAAGTGTGGAGCTGAAACTATTCGATTATAGCATTCGATCATTAAGACATGCTATATGATCTTTATTAGAAGATAGGGCGCAATGCAAAAGGCGCGTAAGCGCGCCTTGGACGACGGTTTTCCTGGGGAGCAGACGACCACCACCCAGAGATCGATCGAGATTTCTCTGCGTCGCAAACGCCCGATGTGCGCCGAATGGTCCGCGCTCCCTGGAATGATCTTCTTAAGGATGCATTGTACGTGACGGACCCGGAGAAATCAACGTCCGGCTCGGGCATCCACCTTGCGGGACTGGGCAGTCGCACAATCACCTGTCCCGGCACAGCCCGCTTCAGACCCACCGTCTAGCGAATTGGAACCGTGTTGCTGACAAACGCGATCTTTTTCCCATCCGGCGACCAGGAAGGCACATTCATTGTGCCCTGCCCCCCGTAAAGGTAAGCCAGCACTTTGGGCGTACCGCCGTCCAATGGCATCAGCCGCAGGTAAACTCGTTTGGCCGCAGGATGATCGCTCGGCTCGACTTCGCCGACCAGATAGGTCACGAAGACAACCCACTTTCCATCTGGCGAGATGTGGGGGAACCAGTTGTTGTATTCGTCATCCGTCAGTTGTTCCTGTTCGCGACCATCTGGTTTCATCCGCCAGATCTGCATGCGCCCGCCGCGGACCGAGTTGAAGTAGATATACCTGCCATCGGGCGTATATTCAGGTCCATCGCTCAGCCCGGGCGCGGTCGTCAGCCGAACTTCATCGCCCCCCGCCGACGGGACACGGTAAATATCATACTTGCCGCCACGTCCCCCGGTGAAAACCAGGTCCTTTCCGTCCGGCGACCAACCGTGCAGGTAGGACGGTCCTGTCGGGGTGATCTGCTTCGGCTGGCCTCCCGGCAGCGGAACGGTAAACACCAGGGAATAATTCTGTGTTTCGCTGCGGCTGCTGATGCCAAGCATACCGCCATCGAACGAAATTACATGGTCATTATTGTTTCGGATGACATCACCCGTATCGATCAGGACCGGGGTCTTCTGCTCCAGGTCGAAACGGTACAGCCGCCCCTCACTGTTGAAGATCAGGGATTTGCCATCGCGCGTCCAGTTAGGAGCCTCGAACACATCATCCGTCTGGTAGATCATCTGCCGGTGGCCGCTGGCAATATCCAGAATCTCCAACCGACTCCCGAAGGGGTCCTTCCCGCGATCAAAGCCTTCCTTCACGGGGACGACGATGCGCACATCATGGAAAACCGCCTCCTCCGCAACTTCGTCCTCGTGCGAGCAGACGAACAAACCCAGATAAACCTCCTCGCCCAGGTCCAATTCACCGACCTCGACCGTGGTGAACGGCTCGCCGTAATGGGCAACCGACATGCGGTAGGTACTGCCTTTGCGTTCCAGTTGGATCACGTCGGCTCCCACAAGCGGCGACCGCATCTCTTCGGTCGGTCCGCCCGCTGTGCGCCGGAACTGGAGCGAAACCAACCCATCCCCATGGATGCCAGTGCTGACTGCGGGCGCACTGGTCTGAAGGCTGGCACGCGCCATCCACCCCAGTTTGCGATGCGGATTAACTCCCAGGCCGATGAATTCGGCTCGCACAGTCGCGATAAAATCCCCGCGCATCCGCCTCCATGCGAAGTGAAAGTCGTCGTGATCTCCCCAGATATTGGCCCCTGCACCGGCGATGTGATAAGCCTGCTGCTCAGGATCGTACTCACAGGAACCGGGGAGATGGACTGAGCCGATGTCGGAATGATCCTCAAACGGATCAAGCGCAGCCGGATGGGATGAAGCGTTCATGAAATTCTATAATCCTTTCGGAAATCGCCCGATCGCGTTTGATAGGCCGGGGCACAGGGCTGACGAAAGCGGGTGGGCGCATCCACTAATCCAATCACGATTTTGGAAACGCGTTGACCGCGAGAATTATAGCACCTTCCGCTGGTCCGATGGTTCGACTTTTAGAGGGGATGGAGCTTTATGGGCGAAGGGCGCTGTATCTGGAAGGGGCAACCGTTTCAGATGAATGGCTGAAAAAAGATGAAGCGGCGGGATTATTGGGGCAAGCGGTAATCGACCTGTGGGGAAGGAGGGACTCGAACCCTCACCTCGTAAGAGACATGATCCTAAGTCATGCGCGTCTGCCAGTTCCGCCACTCCCCCATGCCCGCATTATAGACAAGCGCCGTACCCGGTTCAAGGGCGACGACTCAGGTACCCGGCTCTGGTTCCGAGTCGACGTGAATTTCGATGCCCGCAATATCGTCAAAGTCCATCTGGGCCACCTGCACCAGGATGGTTGACATGATCGTCTGGGCAAACTTGAACAGGATCTGCATCTGCTGAATGCGCTCCGTATACAACCGGGCCAGCGCTTTGTCATCTTCGCTGACGGTGTCCATCGCCTTAGCCAGACGCTCAATGTCCTCGTTCATGACGGCCAGCGCCCGACCGACATCCCGCATCTCACGCCCGCTGATGATGTTGGCGATGATCTCCCAGAAGTCCGTTTCCGCCTCGTAAAACTTACGACGATCCCCGCGTCCGCGCACCCAGACCTGACGCACCATTCCCAGGTGTTCCAGGGTCCGCATATTCATACTGACACTGGCTTTGGAAATGCCCAGCAGGTCCATCATTTCATCCAGGCACAGCGGCTGGGGACTCATCAGCAAAGCCGCATATAACTGCCCCATCACCTTACTGAACCCAAAGTAATCGGCAAGCTGGCCCAACCCATCCAGCATACTGTCACGCACTGTGACCAGATTGGGATCAGTCGGCTGGTTGTCTGCCCTGGCTTGCTCATCAGTCATGTGGACCACCCTACGTCAATGATACCTGCTGAAAAACAGGGTATCGAATAAGACAACACCCATGTAGAGAATAAAGAACAGGACTGCCAGCGGGACCTGCCACCATATAAAAACATCAGGAGACCAGGTCGAACATGGGGCCACCACAATCACAACAGCGATCAACAGGCCCCAGAACGTGCGCCGCAAAAATCGCTGCCACCGCCGTTGCTTTCGCAACTTTCAGAATCCTGTAAATTCCGTTAAGCGTAGCACGTTTGTTTGCGGCTGGCAACTTTCTATTCGTAGCGCAGTGCGTCAATCGGATTGAGGGAGGCGGCCCGGTTCGCAGGGTAGATGCCAAAAAAAACACCGATCACCGTCGAGATCATGGTTGCCAGCATCACACTCGAAGGCTGCATGGCGACGTCCAATGTGCCCAGGGCCGCCGCTGCGCCGAAGGTCGCCATCCCAGCCAGCAGGACGCCGATACCGCCGCCCAGCAGCGCCAGCACGATCGACTCGACCAGAAATTGCAGCATGATGTCTACTTTCTGAGCGCCCACCGCCTTGCGCAGGCCAATCTCGCGGGTCCGCTCGGTGACGGTCACCAGCATGATATTCATGATGCCGATGCCGCCCACCAGCAGCGAGATACCCGCAATGAAGCCGAGGAATACCGTCAGCAGTGCCGTGACGCTGGTAAAGCTGTTGAGCAGATCACCCTGGGTGACCACCTGGAAATTGTCTTCATCGCGGAAAGCGATGCCGCGCTCTTCGCGCAGAGTCTGACGAATCTGCTGCGCCAGCAAATCGACGTCCGAACTGTCGCGAGCAGCGACGACCACATTGGTGATAGGGCGATCCCCTGAAATGACTCGCTGGCCGCTCAATCGGGTCTGCGCCGTCGTGATGGGGATATAAATCAGATCGTCGAGATCGGTTCCAGGCGGGCCAAAATCACTGCCCTGCTCCTCCATCAACCCGATCACCGTAAAGCGCACGCCGCCAATACGAATCGTCTTGCCCAGCGGATATTCCCCGGCAAACAGGCTGTCCACCACCTTCTTGGTGATGACCGCCACCCGTGCCGAGCTGTTGGCCTCGTCTTCGTCGAAGAACCGACCGGCCACCACACCCCGTGCAAACAATTCCGGGTATTGCGGGCCTGTGCCGACCGTGTGAATGCGATCTTCCTGACCCTCGGCAATGACCTGCTGTGTGCGCAGATCGAGCTGCGGCATCACCAGCATCGCCTCCGGCACGCGATAGGGATCGGAAATCGCTTCGACATCGGCGTAGGTCATGGGCTTGGGGCGCTCGAAATTATCGACCTGCCCTAACACGTACACCAGATTGGTGCCAATCCCCTCAAATTCGCCGCGGATAAAGCCATCAATGGCCTGGCCGACCGAGACCAGCACAATGACCGCCGCCACACCAATGGTAATGCCCAGCATGGTCAGTGCCGAGCGCAGCTTATTCGAACGCAGCCCATTCAGCGCGACACGCACATTCTCGAACATTTACTCATACCTCAGCGCGTCGATCGGACGCAGACGTGCCGCGCGGCTGGCGGGGTACGCGCCAAAAAATACCCCGACAAAGCTGCTGACCGCCGTCGCCAGGATCACCGCGTCGGGCGTGACGGACAATTCCAGGTCGGGCACCGCCAAACCGCCGATTACGGTCGCCATCGCCGCCAGACCAATCCCGGCTGCGCCGCCGATAATCGACAGCACGATGCTCTCGACCAGAAACTGAGCCATAATGTCGGAGCCGCGCGCGCCTACAGCCTTTCTC
>JAIOHO010000419.1 GCA_019912905.1 Anaerolineae bacterium | reverse complement strand
TCCTTCCAGCCGGAATGCGAAAACCCACGTCAGCAGCACGAAGCCCGGCCCCCACAAAAAGTCGATGATGCCCGAATCGCGCACGATCAGGCTGACCAACCAGATGCCCGACACGTAAAGCAGCACGATCCCGGCGGACAGCGCCAGCGTTTCGATCAGCGTCATGTCACCTCCACTACGCAACGATTTGTTTGCTCAACTGTATCCCATACTTGACAGGTTGATCAATTTCGATATACTTCAACTTAGATACAAATCTAATTTCAAAGACATCGAACATTGAAGGAGGGGGAAATGTACATCCGCAACGATGTCCCGACGCTCACCCAGTATTTCAAAACGCTGGCCGACGAAAACCGCCTGCGCATGATCGCCTACCTGGGAAAACAGGAGCACAGCGTCGGCGAACTGGCGACGCTGCTGGAGCTGACCGAACCGACGGTTTCGCATCACCTGACGCGGCTGCGGGAAGCCGGTCTGGTGAACATGCGCGCGATGGGCAATCAGCGCCTGTACCGGCTGGATCAGCGCAATCTGAAGCGGCTGGCGGAACGGCTGGCCGACCTGGAACACATCCAGCTTGAGGACGAAGCCCAGGCCGACGATTCCTGGATCGACGCGCTGGACCTCGATGCGGCTGACCGTAAGGTGCTGCACGGGTATATCGCTAATGGGCGGCTGAAGGACATCCCGGTGAAGCGGCCCAAGCTGCTGGTGATTCTGCGCTGGCTGGCAGGCTGCTTCGAGCCGGATCGGACCTATTCCGAGCAGGAAGTCAATGCCATCCTCACGCAGTACCACGAGGATTATGCCAGCCTGCGCCGCGAACTGGTGGACTTCGGCTTTCTGCGGCGGGAGCGCGGCGGCGGTCAATACTGGCTGACGCCGGAAGACGAAACGAAGTAAGGCATGCGTGCGCTGCATACTCTATGAGCCTGAAGGGGAGAGTTCAGATGCTTTCCCCTTCAGCGGATTCGCTGGCTGCCAGCATCGAAAGTCAAAGGCCCGGAATTCCGTCAATCAAGTGGAACAGCAGTCTTTTTTCTTGGCTAAAGACCGGAAGCTCACGACTGCTGGCTTTAATACGGCAGGCCCAGGTCCCAACTGTGCACCAACGGTTCGAGATCATCCCACAGCGCGTCCGGGATCGGCACTTCCGCGGCCCGCAGATTGGCGACCGTTTCCGCCGGGATGCGCGCGCCGGGAATCGTCGTGGCGACCAGCGGATGCCGCGTCACCCACTGCAACGACACCGCCACCAGTGGCACCTGATAGGCGTCACAGAGCTGTTTGATCTTCCCGGCCTGGGCGAGCGCCGCCGGGGAAAAGCGACGGTCATGATACGCCATTCCCGCCAGCGGCCCGGTCGCCAGCAGACCGCGTTCTAATGGAGTCGCCACCACCAGCCCGACCTGATGTTTTTCCGCCGCCGGGAACAAGCGCGTTTCAGCCATCTGATTGAGCAGGCTGTACGAATCCGCGATCACCGCCGCGTCGAATTCTCCGGTTTCGATGTAGGGGATATTCGTCGCCGGGTCATTCGAGGCTGTGCCGACGGACCCCACTACCCCACGCTGTTGCAGGGTCCGCAGCGCCCCCAACGCCCCGGTTTTCGCCAGCACCTCGTTCATCGGGTAGCCCATCGCGTCATGAATATACACGACGTCCAGACGATCCAGCCCCAGGCGTTCCAGGCTGCCGTAGACATGCCGCAGCACGCCGTCGTAGCTGAAGTCGCTGCGTTCATACAGGCGGCCCGCCTTGGTCGTCACCATGCAGTGCGCCGCCAGATCGGGGTACTCCCGAAAGGACCGGCCAATGATCGTTTCGCTCCGGGTGCGGCCATACAGCGGAGCCGTGTCGATCAGCGTGCAGTCGGCTTCCAGTGCGGCCACGACGGTTTGGAACCCCAGGTCGGCATCGACCTGATCCGGCCCGTCCCGATATTCCAGCAGAGTCTGCTCCGGCCTGGGAATGCCGAGGAACGCCGTTCCTAAGCCGACGATGGGGACTTCCAGACCGGTGCGTCCCAGGATTTTGGTCTTCATGTGTCGCCCTCCCGATTATTGGCCTGCGGGTCCAATTGCCACACCTTTGATTGTACCGGGAGATCGACCTCCCGGCTGTCAAACGTGGCAAAACCTTTTATAATGCGCGCCAGAGGAGGCGCGAAACCTCCACAGCCCGCGCGGGGGGATAGGGAAAGGTGGACGTATGCTGGATCGAACCATGCTGGTCGGGGTGATCGGCTCGATTGTGGCGCTGGTGTTCGTACTGGAACTGGTGCGGGAGCGCCGTCTGCGCGAAGAGTACTCGCTGCTGTGGCTGGCGACCGGGGCCGTGCTGCTGGTCCTCAGCCTGTCGCGCCCGCTGCTCGACGTGCTGGCGACCGCGGTTGGCATCTTTTATCCACCGAGCGCGCTGTTTCTGGTGGCGCTGCTGTTTGTGCTGGCGATGCTGATGCACTTCTCGATGGTTATCACCCGCCTGACCCAGGAGAATAAGGAAAATGCGCAGCAGATCGCCCTGCTGCGGCATGAGTTAAGCCGCCTCGACTCAGCGCGCCATGAAGCTGAAGACCATGAGCACCGCGACCAGCGCAATGACGTAGAGTGACACCAGCCAGTAATTCTTGGCAAGCGGGTTGGTATCTTCCGCGACGACCAGATGCGGTTGTAAGGGGTCACGCGTAGTCGTGAAGATTGGCCCGAGCAGCCAGGTGAGGATCAGCCCGCCTGCCAGACCGCCCATGTGCGCCCAGTTGTCGATGCGGATGCCGCTGTCCCCAAACCAGCTTGCCAGCCCGATAAACAGGTTGATGCCCAGCAGCATCAGCAGGCTGCGCAACTGGCTCGTGGCCCGCGCGCCCATGAGCGTGCGATGGCGGTACAGATAGATCATTTCCGCACCAAACAGGGCGAACACCGCGCCCGATGCGCCGACCGAAGCTACGCCGCTGATGGGGCTGGGGTCGCCCAGCACCACGCTCAGGATCGACCCGGCCAATCCGCCCAGCAGGTAAATGATCGTCAGGCGCACGCTGCCAAACACTGGCTCGATGCCCCGCCCGATGATGTAGAGCGCATACATGTTGAAGAAGATATGCATGATACCGCCGTGCAGGAACATGGCCGTAAACAGGCGGTGATACTCGCCCAGCACCAGCACTTCGTAAGACCGGCTGGCTCCCTGGACGAACATCTGCTGATCGAGGGCGGGCGACAGCATCCCCACGGCAAAAACCACGATATTGATTGCCATCAGAATATAGGTGGCGCGCGGCGGCACCAGCGGCATGCGCACCGTCACGCGGGGCCGGGCCGGTTGATCAGGCCGCATTTCCGGCGGGCGCTGCGGCGCTTCTTCGAGGGGATGCCGGCGCTTCTCCGGCGGCTGCGGGTCATTGAGCATGGATTTTGTCTCTTGGATGCATGTCCCCACAGTATAGCGTCAGGAACATTAAATTCTCATAGATTCTCGATGAGAGCCGGTCGATCCAGCCTGTTCGAGGGCGGGTCTGGCTGTATGATAGAGGGTAAGTGCTGAAAAGCTCAATGGGGAAACACGATGCCCAGTTATGACTTCCGCTGCAATCAGTGTGGCCGCGCGACCGTCTTCACCTACCGCACCTACCAGGATTACGATGAGGCCGCCCCTGTCTGTCCTCACTGCGGCAGCAGCGACCTGACCCGCATCATCGGGCGCGTCGCAGTCGCCCGGCCTGCGCGCAATTATGAGGCCATGTCATCGTCGGATATGCTAAACGTCCTTGAAGGCGGCGATTCCCACGAGATCGGCCAGATGTTCCAGCAGGTCGGTGCCGGTGTGCCCGCCGCTGATGGCGAATATCACGAAGTCACCAATCGTCTGCTCAAAGGGGAAAAGCCCGAGTCCATCGAATCTGATCTGCACGGCAGGTCCGATCAGCAAATCTCGAAAGACCAGAAACTCTCCTCCGATGGCTGATCGTCAGCCTGCCGGATTCTCCTTGTGGATTGAGGGTACAGGCCGGCGTTGGAGATGCACGTCCAGATGACGCCCAATGGCTGTCTGAATCTGCTCGACCGGCTGCTGCGCATTGATGCGTACCCAGCGCTGCGGTTCGGCCTGCATCAATGCCTGATAACCAGTATACACCCGGCGATGAAATGCCAGTTCCATATCGTCCAGGCGGTTCCACTCCTCGCCGAACAGGGACGCCTGTTTACGGCGGGTCAGGCCATCTTCGGGCGTGATGTCGAGGAAGAACGTCAGGTCAGGCCGCAGGCCCCCGGTCGCAAAATGGACAATCGCTTTTAAGCTGTTTAAATCCAACTGGTGGCCGTAGCCCTGGTAGGCCAGGGTCGAATCGTAGAACCGGTCACAGATGATCCATCCCCCGGCATTCAGATGAGGGCGGAGCACTTCGGCAACCAGCTGCGCGCGCGAGGCGTTGTACAGCAGCAGTTCGGTCGTCGGGTGCATCTCCGTATTGTCGAGGCTGTGCAATACCTCGCGGATCTGGTCGCCGATGCCGGTGCCGCCCGGCTCTCGAGTCAGCAGGACATCATAACCAGCGGCCTTCAGACGAGCCATCACAAGGCGGGCCTGGGTGGTCTTGCCGCTGCCATCCAGACCCTCGAACGTGATGAACATGTGCTATTCCTCGCGTT
>JAIOHO010000418.1 GCA_019912905.1 Anaerolineae bacterium | reverse complement strand
AACCCATAGGCCACCAGCGTCGAGGACGTCAGGTTGCCGATCATCGTCACCACTGTGATGATGACCGTATTCCGAAACGTCACGTTGAAGTTCCAGAACCTGAGCGCTTCGGAATAATTTTCAAACTGCCAGGTGACGGGTATCCACTCCGGCGGGAACTTACCCACCTGAGTAATGGGCATAAAGGACGTCATCACCATCCAGATCAGCGGCAGGATGAACCACAGGCTGCACGCGATCAGCAGCAGATACAGCAGCACCTGACCCCCATATCTTGCGGCCTGGGGCAGCAGCCTGTCGCGCAGGGAGTCCTGCTGGGTGCGGTCGATTGAAGTTTGTGGAAGTGTAGCCATCCGGGCACCTCTCAGTTGTTATAAAACACCCAGCGGTTGGATGTGACCACGATGATGGCGGTGAACAGGAATACGATCATGAACAGAATCCAGGCCAGCGCCGAGGCATACCCCATCTGTGGGGGCAGGTAGGAAAAGGCGTTGTCGTAGATATGCAGCACAAACGTCCGGGTCGCATCACGCGGCCCGCCGTTGGTCATGATGAGTACCTGGCTGAATACCTGAAAGGCGTTGATGATATTGATCAGCACGTTCAGGTAAATCGTGGGTGTCATCAGCGGGATGGTGATGCGGAACATCTGCTGCATGCGGCTGGCCCCATCGATCTTGGCGGCCTCGTAATATTCTTCGGGGATATTTTGCAGCCCGGCCAGAAAGATGATCATCGTCACGCCGACCCAGGTCGTGCTCATGATGAGCAGCCCGAGCATGGCGAAGTCGGGGTCGCTCAGCCAGCGGATGCGCGCGATCCCAAACACGCCCAGGAACCAGTTCATCAGGCCAAATCGTCCGTTCAGTACGTAGAGCCAGATCATCGACAGGGCGACGATGGGCACGACCGAGGGCACATAAAACAGGGTCCGCCACAGCCCCAGAAAACGGACTTTTGCGTTCAGCAGCATCGCCAGCAGGAAGCCAAGCACGATGCGGATCGTGACCGAGCCGCCGACATACACAGCGGTGTTCTTCAGTGACTTCCAGAAAAGATCATCGCTGCCCAGGATTTTGGCGTAATTGGCGGCCCCGACCCATTCGGGCGGCTGAATAATGTTATATTTTGTCAGGCTCAAAAGAAATGAAGCAATAAACGGTCCCAGTGCGAAGACCAGCACACCAATGATCCACGGGCTGATGAACAGCAGCCCGGTTATGGCTTCGCGCCTGCGCATCGGTGAAAGATCGCGCCAGCGCTCACGCTGCCGGGAGCGCCGTTGAAGCTCCGAACTGAATGCAGTCGCCATAAGATGCTCCTTAATCCGTGCCGTCTGAGGGGAGCGGGTTTGCGCTCATTTTGCCTGGATGCAGGGACACGGTACACCGCATCCCTGCATCCGCCAGGCAAGGAAGATTTACGAATATTTCGCCCAGAACTCGTCGAGGAGGCCCTGAATTTCAGCCTCAGCATCCGCGAGTGCATCCTCAGTCGTCTTATCGCCATACAGGACCGCGTCGGTCATGTTGGTGATGACCTGGAGGACCTGCGGCTGCACCGGAGAAATGGCCGAGATGTGGTCCTGTGCGGCGACCGCCAGGATTTCTTCGGCGCGCGGGTGAGTCTGGCCGTCTTTCAGGTAGCCATCGCAGTCCTTCAGCGGCGACGGGCGCTGCTGCTGCTGGAGGAACCAGCAAGCGCCGGTGCCCTCAACCTCGGCGGTCAGCCATTTGACCAGTTTCCAGGCTTCATCCGGGTGCGCGGCGTTCTGTGGGATCATGTAACCCCAACCGCCATAGGTCGAGCCGCGGCGATCCGGGCTTCCACTGGGGCCGTAGGGGACGGGTGCGATGCCGAAGTCAAGGTCTGGCGCAAAATCAGAAATCTGGAACAGTACCCAGGAGCCGTTGACCTGGATCGATTCGAGATCGTAGAAGAAGATGTCCTGGTCCAGTTCCGCGCCACCTTCATAGAACGACCGGACTTCTTCGACGCCAAAGTTGTTGTCGTCGGTGAAGCTTTTCATGAAATTCAGCGTTTCGACACCCGCCGGGTTATTGATGGTGACGGTGCGCAGGTCATCGCTGATCCAGTCCTGACCATCCGCATTCAGCCACATCAGGAAGGCCGGTTGTTCGCCGCCCGACTGGAGCACGTCGATGCCCACACGGTCGAGGAAACCATCGGCTCCGACCCGCAGCGCTTCACCGTACTGCTTCAACTCGTCCCAGGTCTCCGGGAAATAATCGGGATCGAACCCGGCGTCGCGGAAGTGCTGCTTGTTGTACCAGACGATATTCAGCGCGCCGCCTGTCGGCTGGGGCAGCATATAGGTCTTGCCGCCGTACTGGTTTCCAGCGAATTCCGACGGGATAAACATATCGGCGGTGATGCCGTCGGCAGCCATGTAGTCATCCAGCGGGACGATGGCATCCAGAACGGCGAAGCTGGGCAGATCCTGGCGACCAAACATGGTCACATCTGGTGGATCACCCGCAGAAATGGCAGTCAGAAGATTTTCGAGGCGGTTGTCCCAGGGGAGAAAGACGGTCTCGACGCAGATGCCTGGGTTGGCCTCCTGAAACGCGACGACCTGGGCATCCATCAAGGGGACACGGTTGCCGCCCCAGTGATGCCAGAATTTCAGGGTGACATCACAATTCTGAGCAGACACCGACACCGCGGTCGAAAACGACAGGACCAGCGCGGCCAGCATCACAAAAAGAATGGACTTTGTTTTCATGGATCAATTGCTCCTGAGTAACTATCTATTATCCTGGCGGGATGAAATAACTCTCTTGTGGCCTGTCCCAAAGCTGGTTGGTGAGACCGCCTGATGTGCCGTGAAACACACCTGCGGACAGGCATCACCGATTGGACCTCCTTCACAGCCGAACACCCGGATGATGGGTCCCAAATGGAGCCAGCGGCTCACGTAGAACCCCGAATCAACAAACGCGATGGGACGATCGTCAGGGTAGACTCCTGATTGGGATCGTCCAGTAAATTGAGCAGACGCTGGGCAGCCAGCACCCCGACGCGATACATATCGAACCCGATGCTGGTCATGGGCGGGTCGGTGTAACGCACGACATCGGTGTTATGACAGCCCACTACGGCGATGTCGTCGGGGATTCGCTTGCCCATTTCGCGCAGTGCGCGCATGCCGCCGATCGCCATCAGGTCGAACGAATAAATCAGCGCATCCAGGTCAGGCCGCTCCTGCAACAATGCCAGCGTCCGCAGATAGCCGGACTCGCTGTTCCAGTACCCGGCAGTCACATCTTCCGGCAGGTAGGGCAGGCTGTTGCGGATCAAACCACAAATCAACCCCTCGAGTTTTTCCAGGCTGGTAGTGGTCAGGTCCGGGCCATTCACCAGGCCGATGCGCCTGCGCCCGCCCGCCACCAGATGATCGACCGCCAGTTGAATGCCATAACGCACGTTCGCCATCACCGCGTTCACTTCCATCGGCAGGACATGCGACCCGGCAATGACAAACGGCAGGCCGCCCACTTGCAGGGCATGCACAAAATGATTGTGGACCTGGCCGCCGAGCATAATGACGCCGTCAATGTGATCGGCATGGATGAAACGCACGGCGGTATCCTGATCGTAATGGCCGCGTTGAAGGTACGAGTTGATGCCTTCGGCATCCAGAACCGCCTGGATTCCCTGCATGATCAGCCGTTCGACACTGTCCGACGCGCTTTCTCCAACCGCCCGATAATGGGCTTCTTCGCGGATGAGCAGGGTGATGGTGTTGATTGCCGGACGCTCGCTGCGCAGATTGTCCAACTGGTAGCCGAGTTCCGCAGCAGCCTGGCGCACCAGGCGGCGGGTGCTGTCGCCCACGTAGGGATAATTGTTGAGGGTGCGTGAAACTGTGGAGGCGGAGACATTCGCCCGCCGGGCGATATCGCGGATAGTGACACGCGTTTTGGGAATGGAACCGGAAGATGACATCGAAAGAACCAGTGTTCAGATCAATATTATTGTTTCTTAATTTCAGTCTAGCGATTCTTAGAAACACATGCAACAAAATTTGAAAACTATGCAACAAATCTGCAACATTGGCCCTGAATCTACCGCCTTTCTTGCTGACCGGTTGGCGAAACATGCCAATTATGCCCGCTGGAACAAATGCAGTGGCACATTTCCCTTGTGATTCAGGCTAATCCTCTGAGGATTGAAATAACTGCAACAGTCACGCGGCGGCAGGCACCCGGCGGGGGGATTTGCGTTCGTATGCGCGCTCGTATAGCATAAGCACCTGCATCCGTCGCCAGGAGGATTACCCCATGCGCATCCTGCATATCGACATCGACAGCCTGCGGCCCGATCACCTGGGCTGTTATGGTTATCACCGACCCACCAGTCCGAATATCGACCGCATCGCGCAGCAGGCTGTACGCTTTGACAACTGTTACGTCTCCGATTCGCCCTGTCTGCCCTCGCGCACAGCTTTGTTCTCCGGGCGCTGCGGATTTCATAGCGGGGTGGTGGGGCACGGCGGCACAGCGGCGCAGCCTTTCATCGAGGGACCTTCCCGCGATTTCGATGATACCTTCGCGCGCACCAGTTGGATGAGCGCCTTAAGACGCCAGGGGTATCGCACGGCGACCGTCAGCAGCTTTGGCGAGCGTCATGGTGCCTGGCACTGGTACGCCGGTTTTAACGATGTGCTTAACTGCGGCGGGCACGGCAACGAAATCGCCGACTCGGTCACGCCGCTGGCGCTGGAGTGGCTGGCGCGCAACGGGCACGCTGAAAACTGGTTCCTGCACGTCAATTACTGGGATGCCCATCTCCACTTTCGCACCCCTCCCGAATTCGGTAATCCATTCGAGGATCACTCGCCGCCGGACTGGATCACGCAGGACTATCTGGACCGGTCGCAGGACGCCTGCGGAATGCGCTGCGCGCAGGAGGCATTGGGGGGAGGTTGGGGGTCCGAGGCGGACATCAACAGCTACCGCGATTATCCCCGCGAACCGGCGCAGCTGCGCACGTTGGCCGACATCAAGCAGTGGATGGACGGTTACGATGTGGCCGTGCGCTATATCGACCAGCACATCGGCTACCTGCTGGACTCGCTCGACACGATGGGCGTACTGGAGGAAACCGCCGTCATCATCAGCGCCGATCATGGCGAGCACCTGGGCGAACTCGATGTTTGGGGCGGGCATCACATGGCCGATCACTGGATCAACCGTGTGCCGCTGATCGTCCGCTGGCCGGGCCTGACCGCCGCGCCGCAAGTCGATGCCGCGCTGCATTATCAATTTGACTGGGCCGCCACGCTGATCGAGCTGATTGGTGGAGTGGTTCCGAAGAATTGGGATGGCCGCTCGTTTGTGGATGCATTCCGCACGCAGCAGGAGTCCGGTCGCCCGTTTCTGGTGCTGAGTCACGCCGCCATGACTGCCCAGCGTGCCGTCCGCTTCGACGACTGGATCTGCCTGCGGACTTACCACGATGGCTATAAGCTGCTGGACCCGATTCTGCTGTTTAACCTGCGCGATGATCCGCACGAGCAGCATAATCTGGCCGATCAGCGCCCGGACCTGGTCGATCAGGCCATGCATGATCTGGCGGACTGGCATCATCACATGCTGCTGACGAGCACGTTGGACGTCGATCCGTTGGTGACGGTGCTGCGCGAAGGGGGACCCTATCACGTGCGCGGGAAGCTGCCTGCCTACCTCAAGCGCCTGCGGGCGACGGGCCGCACGCATCTGGCGGACCGGCTCATCGAGCGTCACCCGGATGAAGCGGGCTAAAAACCTGCTGCCTGCCGGTCAATCCGAGAAGATTATTCGATTCTCGCTGCGCGAATGCATGGGCGTGTGGAACTGGTGATGTGCCAATCTGAGCGAGTGAACCACATGGAGTGCGAAGTCAGAGGCCGGAGGATTCGAGGCTTTTGGTGCACAGCTTTTCGCGGCTCAGGATGGAGTCCAACACAGGCACTGCCGCCGCCGCCGGGGGGGGGGACGGCGGCAGTGACCCCTCTCTGGGCCGAGGCATCCATTTCCCGGCCAATGCCCAACCCCGCTGAAGTCTATCCGAGTCTCCTTCTCAAATGTCGCCTCGCCATCTGCCCATCCGAACAGGGTAGCAGAGAATCGGGCGGGAGGGTGGACGTGTGTTCTGTTTTGCGGTGATGCTCTCTCTCGTTGTTGTACAACTTTTGGAATCAAGGTCAAATAGGTATTGTGTTCCTTTGTTCTATCCTTTAGTGTATGCTAGCTAAAGTTTCTCACTTGATTCGATACAGTCATGCGGTGATATGTCTCAGTTGCCACTCCCGAATTTTATAGAAGTTGCTCAAACCCTCGAAAGAGATGATTTGGTTCGTATCTATTCATCTGATGGCCTTACTCCGATTAATGAACGGGTTGATCTTGAACTGAAATATACAGATTTACTCATTACAACAGCAGAATTTAACCGTAAGCTGGTCAGCTATCAGGGTAACAAGAGGGTTACGTTTCATAGTTGGCTAAAATACAAAGAGGGTTTTTCTGCTGAATTGGTAGAGAATTTATTGGATAAATTCAGAGTAGCATCTGGGCAGACTATTCTTGATCCTTTCGCAGGATCAGGAACAACTTTGCTTGTTGCCCAAGGTCGAGGTGTAAATGCAGTAGGCATTGATGTTTTACCAATATGTCATGTTGTATGGAATGCAAAAGCCCAATATCGCCAATTTGATGTGCAGACATTGCATAACATTAAAGAATGGGTTTCTTCCAACAGCCCTAAGGGAGGGAGCAGTTTTCCACACATCCCAATAACTGCTTCTGCTTTTAGCGAAGAGCATGAACGAAAACTGATGGGCTACAAAGAGTACGTTGATGGTCTCGATTTAGATGCGGCTACAAGAAATCTACTTCAACTGGTGTTTATGTCTATTCTTGAGGACATTAGTTTTACCCGCAAAGATGGACAGTATTTGCGTTGGGATACACGGTCAAAAAAAGCACAACATCGGGATCGTCGACGCGTTGAAAAGGGTATGAATCCTTATCGAAAATTCACTAAGTCATTGATATTGGATGTGGAAAGTGCTTTAGTAGATGCCCTTGACCGGATTATTCGAGATATAGAACAAGTGAAAGATGCTCCTGTTCTTGACAGTAAACAACAACTTATAGCGGGTACTGTTCTCGAAATTTTGCCAAAACAACCATCTGAACAATTTGATGCTGTCATTACATCTCCTCCTTACTGCAATAGATATGACTATACACGGACATATGCGCTCGAGCTGGCGTTTCTTGGGCTAAGCCATGAGGACATCGTTCGTCTGCGGCAGGAGCAATTAAGTTGTACGGTGGAAAATCGATCAAAACTTGACCAACTCAACGCGTTTTATAGCGAAATAGGGAGGGAAGGCGACTTTAGTGAAATTACTCATGTCATTGATCAAAATAAAGCACTTCAAGAGGTATTTTCAGTTATAGAGTCCCGAGCCGAACGCGGTGATTTGAATAATAAGGGCGTTGTTCAAATGGTGAGGGGGTACTTTACCGAGCTAGCATTTGTAATTTATGAGCTATTCCGTACCGCAAAACCTGGGGCTAGTATCGCAATAGTCAACGACAATGTTCGTTATGGTGGTGAAATTATTCCAGTTGATCTAATCATGACTGATCTAGCCTCTGCTTTTGGCTTCAACCCCATTATTATATATTCACTTCAGCAGCGAAAAGGTAATAGTAGTCAACAAATGGGTAAATATGGCCGCGAAGCATTGCGAAAAAGCATAACTATCTGGAAAAAGCCAGACAGCAATCCAGAACACAGTATGGAAGCGAACTGATTATGCCGCCCTCACTCAAAAAGCAGGCTTGGTCGCTTGACCAACTTACGAAAAGTATTTTCTTTCATCAAAAACTCCATGAGTGGAGGATGGTTGAAGTCACTGATGCAATCGAGGCGGTTAAGGGCGAAAATCTGCATTGGGATCTAGCTACACTAAGGGTCTCACAATCCGCATGGAACAAGATCATACATGGCGGTATAAAACCTATTACTGTTTTTGCCCATCCGGAAATATTGACAACTGTACCGCGATCAGTCAGTTATTATCGTATGCTTTCTATGGTTTCTCATAAGTCAATGTCTCAAATTGGTTTAGCAAGTTCTACTTACGAGAACGATAGAGTTTTGCCCAATTCGACAAAGGCCCTTGCTATTTCTATACGACTGAACGAGATCATTAGCAGTCTTATCGAATCAGATGTGAAGATTGATGCGCGCGAGTTTATTATGTGGCGTGGGATGGCTGCCGGATCATCTGCACAGGGATCATGGCAGAATGCAAAAGGGGATCGAGCTGAAATTGTTATCAAGGGTATGCTAAAACGTGAGATACGGGAGAAAAACCTACTTCTTGCTCAGGACACCGATGAGGATGAAGCGAGCCACTCTCAATTCGCCTTAACGGATAATCGTGTTGTAGTTTTTGGGGCAGAACCTGATATTGCAGTTTTTGAAAAAGGAATAATTTCATATGTTGTTGAGATCAAAGGCGGCATAGATACAGCTGGGGTCTTAGAAAGAGTTGGTGCAGCAATTAAAAGCCTGAGCCGTGCGAAAGAGGAAAATGCCAATGCAGTTACCATACTTATCATGCAAGCTGTTTCAATGTCTCAACAGGCAGTAAATGATCTCAGAACCAATCAAGTCGCTGTCAACCACTGGTTTACTGTAGAGGAGATTTTGGAGGATGATGATAAACGTGATACTTTTTTCTCTCTGCTAAATATTGGATGAATTGGTAATAAATTCACTAATGTTAAAATCTATCAATTTTTATCATCTTTTTCTCCTATATCTTTATCCCGATACAAACAAACCGAAAGCAATGTAAGAGAGCGATAATTACAGACAGAAAAAACTCGTGCTTCAACATGAGCGGCGATCTGCCCCAGGTGATGTGCCAGGCTGAGTGAGAACGAATTGGCTGCGTAGAGCCTGGACTTTCGGGCGCTGCCCAATGGAGGCGTGCGTGTGATAGCGTTACCTCACTCGGCGGCAAGCGGCTCGCGCACCCCGTGTTTTTGAAGCCCGTCGGCGGGTTCGGCGCTGTGCTCCGGGTGCGGAGGACGGCCAAATTCCCTGAGCACCACCTCATGCACGTCAGGCCGGGCATAGGCCGTGATCACGTCGCCGATGTTGATTTTCGTGTTGCCGTGGGCGAGCATCGGCTGGCCGCGCCGCAGAATCGAGATGATCAGGCAGTCGTTCGAGCAGGGGAATTCGGCCAGGGTATGACCGGCCATCGGCGCGCCCGGCAGCACTTCGATTTCCAGAAATTCGTTGTGCTCCACGGTGCGCAGCGCGAGGCGCATAATGTCGGCGCGAAGGACGCCCGATGAGCCTGGTTGAGTCCGGCAGTGATCCACAGGTTTCAGGGCACAGGGGGAGGGGGATGCCGTCTCATGGGTATCTTCTGGCGGCAGCCTTGTTCACTTCTCAAGTTACCACCATCTGGTTTTGCGCTAAAATACGGTAACCATCTTTAGTATTATTACGTAGCCAATGACCTCAGCAACCATTCATCACATCAACAACCGCTACACGATTCTCGACAAGTTAGGCGAAGGGAGCTTCGGCGCGGTCTACCGTGCTCATGATCGCCTGACCGCCGATACGGTGGCCCTGAAACATCTGACGGTATCGAACGCCAGAATGATGTCCCTGTCTCATGGCGACGAATCACGCTTGGATCTGGCACAGGAATTCCGCACCCTGGCCTCGCTGCGTCACCCCCATATCATCAGCGTCCTGGACTATGGATTTGATGAGCAGCGCCAACCCTATTTCACGATGGAACTGCTGGAAAATCCCCGAACCATTCTGGAAGCAGGAAAGGGACGGTCCACTGCTGCTCAGGTTGGTCTGCTGATCGAACTGCTTCAGGCGCTCATCTACCTGCACCGGCGCGGCATCCTGCACCGAGACCTGAAACCGGCGAATGTGTTAGTGACCGAGCAGGGAAGAGTCAAAGTCCTCGATTTTGGTTTATCCATGAAGGCAAAGCAGGCCAAAGGCCCGGGGGGGACGGTGTTGTACATGGCCCCGGAAACCCTGCGCAGCCAACCGAATGGCCGTCCATCCGATCTCTTTGCCATGGGGATTCTGGCGTATCAACTGCTGACCGGGCGCTATCCGTTTGATCGAAGAAGCCCCAGTCTGGTGGTATCGAGCATCCTGCACCACGCCCCTGATTTCACAGCGATCGACCATCCTCTCCTGGCGAGTGTGGTGGCGACCTGCCTGGAGAAGAACCCTGAGGCGCGCTATCAGGATGGGGAGGAAGTGATTCAGGCGCTCAACCATGCAGTCCAGCAGCCGCTGCCCCTGGAGAGCGATGCGATTCGTGATAGCTACCTGCAAGCGGCGCCGTTTGTGGGGCGCGACGACGAGCTGGCGCAGTTGGAAGGCGCATTGGAGCAGATGCTGGATGGACACGGATCGGTGTGGCTGGTCAGCGGCGAGAGTGGGGTAGGCAAATCACGACTGCTGGACGAGCTGCGCATCCGGGCGCTGACCAAAGGGGTGCTGGTCGTGCGCGGGCAGAGCGTGGATGGCGGCGGATTTCCTTATCAGTTATGGCGCGACGTACTGCCCCGGTTGATCCTCCCCATTAAACTGAGCGACCTGGAGGCCAGTGTGCTGAAGGGGCTTGTACCGCACATCGAAACGCTGATCGGACGTAATGTGCCTGATACGCGGCTGGAAGGAAACGCGGGACAGCAGCGCCTGCTGGAGGTAATCGCCGAGGTCATGCGCCGACAATCGCAGCCCCTGCTGCTGCTGCTGGAGGATTTGCAGTGGACTAAAGAAGGGCTGACGGTGCTCCAGTATCTGACGCAGTTCGCGCCGCAGCAGATGTGGCTGCTGATCGGGACCTATCGCCAGGACGAACGGCCAGCTTTGCCGGATGAACTGAAGAATACCGAACGGCTTCATCTGAAGCGGCTGAACGAGCATATGATTGCGGAACTGAGCCAGGCAATGCTCGGTGAGGTGGGCAAGCAGGCCGATGTGTTGAAGCTGTTGCAGCGCGAGACCGAGGGTAATGCCTTCTTCCTGGTGGAGACTGTGCGCGCGCTGGCCGAAGAAGCAGGCCAATT
>JAIOHO010000417.1 GCA_019912905.1 Anaerolineae bacterium | reverse complement strand
GCTGGTCCATACGCCCGATGGACGTTACGTGATCGATGTCGCGCGCTTTCGCGGGGAAGACCTGCTGTCGGACCTGTCGGATCGCGATTTTACGGTGAATGCGATGGCCGTCGATCTGACCGGCTCGATCGACCAGCTTATCGACCCGCTGAACGGTGAGGCCGATGCGAAAGCCAAAATCCTGCGGCGGTGCAGCGACCACGCGCTGTTCGATGATCCGGTGCGGGTGCTGCGGGCTGTGCGCCAGAGCGTGCAGTTCGATATGCGCATCGAACCGCAGACGGTGCACGACATAAAAGCGGCCCGACCCTATCTTCAGCGGGTTTCTGCCGAACGGACCCGCGACGAGTTTATCAAACTGCTGGCTCTGACACAGCCGCGCAAGGCTCTGCGGGTGCTCGATGCCCTGGGGATACTGGCCGATATAGTGCCTGAAACTGGCTCCCTGCGCAGCCTGACGCCACACAGCGCGGATTACGCGGACGGCTGGCAGGAAACCCTGAGCGTCATCGAGAAAGTGAGCCAATTGGTGACGGCCATCAGCCCGCGGCGGACCGAGGATACGGGTGCGAGCTTTGGTCTGGGGATGGTGGTGATGCAGTTGGATCGTTATCGCCAGCGCCTGCGGGAGCACATCGAGCAGGTATGGCCCAATGATCGCTCGCACAGCGCCTTGCTGGTGCTGTCTGTCCTGCTGCATGGTGCCAGCGGGGAAGCGGCGGCGGCCCGTGCCCAGGCCCTGCGTCTGAGCAATGCCGAGCGCGATCGACTCATGCTGCTGGTCCGTTTTGCCAAGCTGCCGCTCGAATTGGAGGATGTGGCCCCGCTGACGGTCCATCACTTCTGGCGGCGTACCGGAACCGCCGGGGTGGATGTGTGCTTGCTGGCCGGGGCTTACAGCCTGGCCCAGTATGGCAGCGAAGTCGATCAGAATGCCTGGCTTATCGTCATCGAACGGCTGCTTGCGCTGCTGGATGCCTATTACGAGCATTATGACGAACTGGTCGAACCACCGATACTGCTGGATGGTAATCAACTGATGTCCAGGCTGGAGATCGAACCGGGTCCCGTGGTGGGGCTGCTGCTCGACCGTATCCGCGAGGCACAGGTGTTGGGCACGGTGCATTCTGCGGATGAGGCGCTGCAACTGGCCCGCAGTGTGTTAGCCGAAACGCCTCATAACTGACCGGACAGTTCAACCAGACGCTGCCGCGCGTCGTCTTCGGGAACTTCAAAATGAAGGCTCATCGCCGTCGGGTTGCGGGCACTGAGACTCAAGGCTCGGATCATGTTAGACGGCATAATCAGCATGCGGGCAAAGGCGTGAATGGCCTCCTCGGTTTTGACGATTTCGTTCATGCGGCGTGCCCGGCCCCAATCGCTGCCGATAATATGGCGCGCCAGCAGCCGTGTGAGCGACATGCGCGGGGAATAGGGGTCCTTCACGCTCAGGAACCCGCCGGATAATTTGGTAATATCCAGTTCCTCCCACATGCCTTCTTTCGGGCGTTGCAGCATGCTTTCGATCGGGACAGGCGGCCCTTTGATCTCGAAGGTTTCGATGACCTCGGTAGCAATCGCTTCTAGTGCGGTGAAATCAGCCACAATGGATTACTCCTCGTTGGGCAGCGCTTCGCGTGCCGCGAAAAACCAAAGGAGAGTCTTGCCATAGCGCCGCTCGTCTTCAGCGGTGAGATTCTGGAG
>JAIOHO010000416.1 GCA_019912905.1 Anaerolineae bacterium | reverse complement strand
GTTTCCAGCGGCAGCACGAAGCTAAAGCGGCTGCCGATGCCATCCTGCGTTTCGAGCCAAAGCTGACCGCCATGCGCCTCAACCAGGGCTTTGGCAATCGCCAGCCCTACCCCGGTATCGCCCAGGCCCTGAATCAACGGGTTATCCGCTTTGTATTTACGGCTGAAAACACGTGCCTGATCTTCCGCAGCGATACCGCCCCCGCGATCCTCAATCGACACGAACAATGTGTCCGTCTGTTCGCCGCTGCCGTTCAATTTGGTCGGCTGGCGGCGAGCGGTGATGACGACCTCGGTATTGGGCGGCGACGCCAGATACGCATTCGTCAGAAGCTGGCCGATGATCTGGCTCATCGCATCCTGATCGGCAGGAACCATCGGGATATCGTCGCTGAGATCGAGGCTGACCGCCAGCCCTTTCTCCCGAAACTGGCTCGCGGAATTGGTAATGGCATCCTCAATCAGTTCCACCACATCAACCGGTTGGGCCACCAGCATGAACTGCCCGGTATCCAGCGCCGTGATGCGCGTCAGGTCATCAATCATCGACGTCAGGCGGGCGATATTGGTCTGGACTCGCTGCAAAAACTTGCGCTGCATCTCACCCAGGATGCCCGCCGATTCCGACAGCAGCAGATCCACATAGCCGACGATCGAAGTCATCGGCGTGCGCAGTTCGTGCACCATGCCGAGGATCAGCGCCGGGTCGTCCACCTTCTGCATCGTCTGGGCTTCACGGGCATTCACGCGCACCTGGAACATTTCGATGCGATCTTCCGCCGCGGCCAGGGCGGTCTTCACCTGATTCAGTTCACGCTCAAGCTGATTCCGCTGGTCGGTGAGTTCCTCAATCATAGTCGTGAGGGATCCGACGCCATCCGTACCTAACTGCTGCAAGCGATCCCGGTCACCTTCGACGCGCGCCAGCATTTGGTCGCGCTCGTTCACCAGCTTCTGGCGTTCGGCGTGCAGCCGGTCGAGGGTCTTCATCAGGTCACTGCGCTCGTTGGAAAGCTGCTCCATTTTGGCACGCAGCTGCGCCTGCTCTTCGTGCGCTTCTTCCAGCTCCAGCCGGTAGCCTTCCGCCTCGGCCAGCAGGCGAGCGCGATGTTCCTTAATCGAATCGAGCTTCGCCAGCAGTTCCTCACGGTCGGCGCGCAGCTTCTCACGCTGTTTAAGCGTAGCTTCGCGATCCGCCGCCAGGTGCGCGATTTCCTGCTGCATGTCGTCAATTTGTTTGTCACGCGCCTGTTCGCGCTCGATCGATGCTTCAAGCCGGGCACGCTCACGCAGCAACGTATCGCGTTCGGAGCGCATCGCATCAAATTTAGCCTGCAAGCCAGCGCGCTGCTCGTGCAGTTGGCCGACAAGCTGGGCCAGGCCGGAGGGACCATTTTCAATGCCGAGTGCTGACAACTGCGCTTCAATATCCGTCAACTTGCTGCCCAGGCGGTTGCGATCCACTTCGAGCCGCGCCTTCTCATCCGTCATCCGGCTCAGCATCTGCTGGAACGACTCCGGCATCGAAGTCTGCCCGCCAGCGCGCAGTTCGGCTAACTGCGTCTGCAATTGTTCGCGCTGCTCCTGGAGGTTATCGCGCTCGTGCTGAAGCGTTTCGATCATGGAATTGTAGATGTCGGCATTATCGCCACCAGTCGCCCCGGCCAGGGCCGTTTCCGCCGCCTGCACGCGGGCCATCAGTGCATCGCGCTCATCCTGCAAGCGCTTCTGCTCATCGTGCAGTGCGACAACACGCTGGGAAACGGACAGCCCTTCCTGGGTGTCTTCCAGCAGGTCGGTCAGCCGCCCGCGCTCGTAATCCAGTTCGATTTTAAGCTGCGTCACCTGCTGAGTAAGCGCGTTAATCTGCCCGCGAGAGGCCTCAAGGCTGGCCTGCATCTCTTGCCGGGCCGCCAGGACATCATCATCGGCCACATCGTCCAGGCTGACACCCTGAATCATCGCTTCAATCGCGCGCTCCTCGGCACGGCGCTGCGCATCGACCGCCTCAAAGCTCAGAGCCAGCAGGCCGCCGGAGATAATGGCGATACCTTTTAAGCGTTCACGCTCCGGCCCGGTCAATTCGCGCCCGGAATACGGCATGGCGATCACCAGCACCGCAATTAATTCTTCTTCCTTCGCCAGCGGCTGGAAGTAGGCGGGGCCCATCTGCCCAATGTCGAGCCGGGTGTAAAGATCCTGCAATTCTTCGGTATTACGATCGGGGTAGAGAGGCCGCTGCGCCCGCCGTTCCAGTGCGTTGACCAAAGTCGGCTGGTCGTCCAGATTGAGCGACATGGCACTGATGGGCTGCTTGAACGACCCATCATAGGCGTAGACAATATCGGCATAATTGGCGTCATGCACCGTCAGCAGCAAACCGATGTCCGCCTTCAGGATTTCCAGCGCCGTGGTGACGATGTGCTGCGGAATATCCGCCGGAATCGGGCGATCCAGAATCAACCCCAAGGCCCGCAGCAGTTGTGCAGACTCCCGTTCCAGCGGGGACCCGGCATTGATCTGTTCTGTCTGGACTGTCGGCATCGAGATCGGGGTCGAGTCCGTACTGCCGACCGTCGTCAGCGATTGGCTGGCGCTCAGACGCTCCTGATTGAGATGGCTGACCACGAGCCGGTAAATGACCGCCGGGACGACCGGCAGCGCGGCAAGAAAGGTCAACCGCGCCAGACCAGAGGCATCGCCGATGATATTGCCCTGGGCGATCTGCGCCAGCGTTCCCGCATAACCGACGAGCAGCACGGCAAAAAATACGATCTTGAGCGGGGCATCGGCAACCAACCGGAAGTAAGCCATCGTCAGGATGATGCCTGCCAGAGCGACCAACGCCGGAATCAAGGTCCAGGTGACCCCGAATACACTCAGGTTGAAATCGGTCGTACCAGCCAGATCGGGCCATTGGACGCCAGTGACGATATAGCCGACGATCAGCAACGCCAACCCGACCAGCAGCACGGTATTGGCGAATCGCCCCCACTCCATGTGATCAGCAGTCAGGAATGCCCAACCGAAGACCACCACGGTAACCACCTGGGCAATCCGTTCCAGCGGTGGCAAAATAATGATGGCATCCTGCCCAGTCAGCAGTGCGAACACTGCCCCCACCATCAGCAGCGCCCACACAATCGTCGCGCCAATGCCCGCCAGCAGGTAGCGTTCTGCTCCACGATCATCCGGCGCACGCAGCCGCCGTTCCAGAGCCATGAACACTCCGGCTTCGATGATAAGCACGACCGCCAGGAAAAACAGGAGATCGCCCGGAGAACGAACAAATATATCCGTGAAGTCTAGCGTTGCAGGACCCAAAGCGCCCATCCTGAGC
>JAIOHO010000415.1 GCA_019912905.1 Anaerolineae bacterium | reverse complement strand
CCCCTTGGCACCGCCCAGACTCATGTCAAGGGCGGCCATCAGATCGCGGACTGTGGGTACGTCATGGTGGGCGGTGTAGTCCTCTTCGATATAGAGCATCGCCTGATACTCGCGGTCACTCAGTTGATCGGGGGTGGGATGGATTTTGCGCAGTCGCATGGTAGTAGTTACTCCTATAGCCTGAAAACGAAACGAGAGGGGCGCGCGCCGGAAACCGGTACACTTACGGACTATTACGATGATCGCGTGGGGGTACCGGAGCGGATCGTCACCCGCCCCGGCATAGGAGAAAATACCGTGCGGCTACCACCCCGCACAGGCTTACGATACCGCCGATCGCGGTCCGCTGAGGGTCTTCGAGGCCGAAGCTTCATGGTGCAGCGTCGCCAGGATGACGAAGCCCAGGTGGTTGGTCTGGTACAGCACGCCGGACGTGCGGCCCCACGTATCCAACAGACCGGCACGGGCCATGCCTTTGATGAGGCTGCGGACCAGATGGGGACGATACGCCTGGGCCGGTGGCGCGGCCAGGAAGTCGGCGATCGGTTTGGCCCCATCGACCAGGTAGAAACGCAGGATGGCGGCCCGCAGGAGGTCGAGATCGGCGTCAGTCGGCATCGGTGGCCTCCGGGTCGTCCGTGTATCCATTCCGGCGTTTCATGTCGGCCACGAGGGGTCGGACCCCCCTGGTCGGTGGTCTGACCGGATGACGGCGGAAGCGCCAGGCGAGGGCCAGTTCAGCGGTCAGGAAGCCGAGTATGAACAAAAGCAGATCGTGTTCGAGCGGGTCGTGCATAGGTGGTGAACTCCTTAGTGGCGAACCGTTACCCTTACAAAAAGTCTTGTGATATTTCGAGGTCCAAAAGCTGGAACAGCCGATCAGTCGGTCTTGAACCGGCGCGCGGGCCGTTTTGGGGCGGCGTTCGGCCTGCCGGCCCTTGATTGCGAGGATGCGCCGAACCTCGTCCCAGGTCAGGTGACGATGACCCGCCGTCATGTACAGGCCGAAGCGCTCGTTGGACAACTTGTTAATGGTCTGAAGCGTGGTCGTAGGCACAGCGTTTTCTCCTGTTGATTCGTTATGCGAAGGGTGTTACAGAACGTTCCGGGCGCGCTGCAAGTGTTCGGTGGTCGCGCGCAGGTGGACGTACACATTCGGCGCAAAGTCCTCGCCTGGAATGCGCAGCGTGGCGCGCAGCCCATCGGGAACCTGATCGGCGGCGTTGGAAAATGGCCGGAGCGCGCCTTCAAGCACTTCGATGCGAAGGTCGCGCTGGTGAATCATCTGCCAGTTCTCGGCGTCTATAAGCGCGCACTTCAGTTGCTGCCGCTCTCCTTCCAGGCGCATTGCTTCAATCTCGGACTTGAGCGCCGTCTCAAGCTCGGCAATGCGCCGGTCGCGGTGCTGGATCGTCTGCGTTGCGGCGTCGTCCGTGAGCGTGCGATTCAGTTGCAGTCGCTCGATCTTGGCATTGAGCGCTTGGACAAGAATGTCCTTCGCCTTCTGTGTGACATTGCTGAGGACTTGTCTGCTCGATAAGTCGGCGTTTGCAGCCTCCAAGTCAACAATTGTGCTGCGCTGATCGTCAATGATGCCGATCAGGGCCGTCAGGCTTTCTTCCGGGGTCAGCCGCCGCAGAGTCACGAAGTCGATGGTAATGTCTGGCATGTTTTTCTCCTGTTGAGGAACCGGTTCCTAGAGTTCGGCTTGGTAAAGGGGCAGCACCTGCCGCCCCAATGCGGTGATAAAGTGCCGGGCGGTGATCGTGCCCGGCGTGATGAAGGTCAGCCCCGCCGCGTTGAGGCTGTAGACCGTCTGGCGGATGGCCTGATTGCCGTAGACCTTGACGAGCAGCGTCAGCGCAGGCAGGGCGAGGATCTCGCGGATGGAGAGGCCATCGGGCGCGTCCGACAGGGCGCGCAGCACGGCGACGCGGAGGCTGTTGCCGGAATGAAAAGGCTGTACTGAATAGCCGCGCGTTTCCACTGCGAGAGTCCCCTTCTAAGGAAATGTCCGACACGTTATGTATTTCTTTCTCGATGTCAGAAAAAATACACGTTATGTCAGCGAGCGTCCCAACCTTTTCAAGTAGGCCAGGGCTTCCGGGTTGCGCTGAAGGCGGTCGCCCAGGATGGCCTGGGCTGCCGATGGCGTGGGCCGATCTGGAAAGTTGGGATGGCCGAACTCGGCATTCAGCAGACGAGTCGCGGCATCGTAGACCAGGGCGGCCAATTCGGGATCGTTGTACTCGCCCAGGTGCAGGCTGTGGCCGCGGTCGTAACGGATACGCGCGCGGAACTTGTAGCCGTCCGGCGACACGCCTTTGTAGCCGACCGTCGAGTCTTCGTTCAGGCTGCGATTGGCCTGGTTCTGGCTGCGATCCGCGATGCGCAGGTTGGCGCGCGTGTTGTTCAGCCGGTCGTGGTCCACATGATCGACGACGAGATTCGTAGGGACTGGATGGCCGAGAACGCGGGCCATGACCAGCCGGTGCATCGACCAGGTCTGGCGGCGGCCATCGTCGGACCGGTGGAAATGGACCGCGTAGCCGGTATTGCTCCAGCACCAACTGCCGATGGATAGGAGGTATTCGAGGTCTTCTTCGCTCACTCGCGCAATCTTTCCTTGTGTAAGCGCGATGGTGGTGGTCACGGGTTGTTCCTGTATGAGTTTGGACGATGATGTGGATTAAGTGACGGAACCGTTAAAGACCTGAACCTTCAAGGCGGTGCACGCGAATGTGGACGCATGGGTCAGCCGCTGCGCTCCGTCCCTGCTGGATCATCGTCAGCGGCGTCGCTGGACGCATCCGTCGGAACGGCATGGCCGAGGAAGACGGCCAACATATTCAGCAGGGTTTCAAAGGCGACCACTTCGCCGGTACGAGGATCGACCAACCCCTGTTCCCAATACAAGCCCATCAGCCGGGCGGCCCATTCGAACTGCCGAACAAGCCAGGCCGGGTTATAGCCGGGGCCATAATAGGGTTTGGGGCGTGAGTCCTTGCGTGGGGCACGCGGCGCATGACCACCTGAATGGGAGGACTCCACCGGCTTTTTCGGCAGCGGCTGAAAGACTTCACGGGCGATGTGATAGGCACTGGCGAGTTGGTAGACGATCGAGACGACCCGGCCCGCGGCGCGCTCCTGGCGGATCACCTTGGGCGACAAGGCGGCGTCATAGGGCCGCCGAATGGTGATGGTGCCGTCGGCAGTCTGCAAGACCACGCAGGTCGGATAACCCTGGATGGTCCTGCCGGTCTGGGAGACTTCCTGCCGGATGTCCTGATGCCCCTGGAGCGGCACAGTCCGCGTCTGGGGTTCGGCCTCCAGTCCCGCTCGCCGAACCAGATCGTGGATCGAACTTTTTTTTGCACCGAGGGTCGCGCAGATCGTCTGGCGGCGGATCGTGAGGCTTTGTTTCGGTGCATGAAATACAAGCGCGCGAAAGAAGGCGGCCTGATAGAGTCCCGCGTTGTGGCGCGGCCAGTCTTCCGGCAGCGGGGTGCTGATGAGGTTGTCCAGGCTGTGGACCAGCTGCTGCCAGGCGCGGGCGGCCTGTTCGGCTGTAAAGCGTTCGCGGTTATTTTGGCGACGATAGGCAGGCCGATAGCATTGGTCCAGTTCCGCGGCGGTCTGCGCCGCCTGGGCCGAGCTGACCCCGGCAGAGGTCATCATGGCAGCGGTCGGTCGGGCCAGCACCGGCGCTTCGATCACCGGATGGAGCTGCTCGTAGATGCGCTTCCCAGCGCGATCCACCAGCTGCTGGCGGAACACCTGACGGGATACGATGCGATAGATCACCGTGGGCCGACCGGAACGTGAATTATCGCAAAAGTTGGAGTCTAAAGAGAAAGAATCAGACTCCAATTTTTGCAAAAATAGCCCTTCCTGTTCCTGGATCACCAGCTCAATCGTCCGCTAGGACAGGGACCTGCCCAGCGTGCGGCTGGCCTCGACCAACTGCGGGATCGTCGTGAAATCGGGGCGAACCAATCCGGCGCGCATCGCCTCGTCAATCAGTTCGATGACCAGCACCGTTGAGGGCCGCGTGTGGTTGAGCAGCACCGTGCGCCAGCTGTCGGGCACGCCGCTCGGCCACCAGCCGGGTGCCTGATGGCGTGTCAGCAGGGCGGCCAGGTCCCCGCTCTGCTCGACCACAAACTCGGTGACGTCTTTGGCCGCAGACAGGTGGATAAGGCACAACTGACTGTTGAGCGCGGTGAATAATGCTTTGGCCGCCTCCCAACCGGCAGCATCCCGGTCGGGGATCATGAACCGTCCACTGGCCTGTTGCAGTCGGGTTAGCTGACTTTCGGTGGCGTGGTTGCTGGCGCTGCCCAGGGTCACGACGGCGATGGGG
>JAIOHO010000414.1 GCA_019912905.1 Anaerolineae bacterium | reverse complement strand
TTCCAGTGCCATGCCAGGGGGAATGTATGGCCGATTTTCTGGTTCGTGAAGCCAGGCCGGAGGATGCCGCGGGGATCATCGCGCACGTCAAGCGGGTAGCCGATGAACCCAACAATGGTTTGGGGATGTCGTCTGCGGCGGATTTTCGTTTCACCGAAGCCGAGGAGATCGAATTCATCCAAAAAGCGGCGCAGGCGGATAATGCGCTGATGCTGGTGGCTGAAGCCGACGGCAAGATTATCGGCATGGCACACTGCGGGAGCGGCGAACGCGGTTATGCGCACACCGCCAGCCTGGGCATCACCGTCGATCGAGCCTGGCGCGACAAGGGAGTCGGCACGGCGCTGCTGGAATTCATGATCGACTGGTGCCGTGAGAGTCCCGGCGTGCACCGGCTGGAATTGTGGGTATTTCCCGATAACCCGCGCGCCCTGCACGTCTATGAAAAACTCGGTTTCCAGCACGAAGGCAACCGCCGTTCTTCCTACCTGAAAGATGGCACCTTCAAGGACTTGATTCTGATGGGGATGGTGTTTGAGCGTTAAACTGTCGGTTGTCATCGTCCATTACCGGACGCCGGACCTGCTGCGCGCCTGCCTGGAGGCTCTCTGCGCCCACGCGCCGGATGCCGAAATCCTGGTCGTGGATAACGATGGCAGCGCAGCCGATGTGTGTGCTATGTTTCCTGCCGTCCGCTATTTGCCCCAGGCCGAAAACCGCTGGTTCTGCGGCGGCAACAATCTGGGAATCGATGCCGCCCAGGGCGACTACGTGCTGCTGCTCAACCCCGATACGGTCATTCAGCCGGACGGGCTCGACACGCTGGTGGCGTTTATGGACGCCCACCCGGACTATCACGGCGCGACGCTGCAACTGCGCTATCCCGATGGAAACATCCAGCGGACGTGCTCGCGCGTGCCGACGTATGAATATCTGCTGCTCAATCACACACTGCTGGGCCTGATCCTGCGCGGACGCACCGCTGTCGTAGATGCGCATCACTGGTATGCCGACTGGCTGCGCGACAGCGACCGGGATGTCGAGGTGCTGCCCGGCTCGTGCCTGCTGATGCGGCGGGCAGACCTGCGGCTGGACGACCGACTGAAACTCTATTTTCCTGAAGACGACCTGGCTCGGCGCTTTGCCGGAGAACGTTTCCGCTACCTGTCCAGCAGCTTCATCACCCATCACGAAAAAGCGGCGACGCAGTCCTGGCTGGCGACTCAGGTGTATTACCGCGACCTGCTGATCTATAC
>JAIOHO010000039.1 GCA_019912905.1 Anaerolineae bacterium | reverse complement strand
CATGAAGACATGGCGGTGTTAGACCTGGTTGCACAGATGCGGAATCAGGGAGCAATGTCGGATGAGATACACGCATCCTTGAAAGTCGGAACCCGAGGTGATGCACCGGTCATTCAACCAAACGAGGTGCAGGCGATCGTCGGGGCAGAGCATGAAAGTCGTTTGTCTCTCGAGAACGAACGCCTTCAACAAGCACTTCTTATTGCTCGAAATGAACTTGAGAAGGCGAGAAAAGACCTTGAGCGATTGGATGAGGTTGAGAAAAAAACTATCCGATTAGAGGCACAACTCGAGAGTGAACGGCAGGCAAAACAAGAGATCATTACCCTCCTGAAAGCCCAGGTCGAGGAAATGACCAAGCGAAACGAAGATTTGTCGCTACGGGCTGGTACAGAGTACGCGAGAGGTTTTGTCGATGGGTTTCGAGAAGATGCCCAGAAAGGGCAGGGTCACAATAAAATAGATAATTGAACAATCGTTAACGGTTTATAAAAGTGAAACACTCGCTATGGTTTAGCCGACCCCGCGAGTGTGTACCACTGATATATCAGATTTTCACCACCCGTGAGTGGGGCGGTAGTTTTAACTTTGCTACCTGACCTAAGTATATCCAGTCGTCAGTAGATTGCAAGTTAAAACTTCTTAAATACGCCTACTCGCCGGTGGGGAAGGGTGAGTTTTGGCGCGTTCTGATCGTATGAAACAACGGCAGGTTGCCCAGATACAAGAGGTTCCGGCGGGTTCCTTGCAGCGAGAGGGCAGGCTGTATTGAACTCGCCAGGCGTCTATCAGGCCGCACTCGGCTATCTCCATAACTGTTATGGCATCATCCCGGTCCACACCGACCCGGAGCGCGCCAAAGTTGCCGCTGTGCCCTGGGCGCTCTACCAGCAGCGCCGGGCGACACCGGACGAATTGCACACGTGGTTCGTCACGCAGAGATACACCGGCCTCGCCATCGTCACCGGCGTGGTCTCCGGCCTGATCGTCCTCGACTTCGACGACCCCAAGCTGTTCGACTACTTCCGGCAGGTCTGCCCGGACCTGACCGTGACGTACATGGTCCGCACCCGGCGCGGTGTCCATCTGTACTTCCGCACATCCCAGATCGTCCCAAGCCGGAAAGGGCAGGGCCTCGACCTCAAAGCGCAAGGCGGCTACGTCGTTGCGCCGCCCACGAAGATCGGCAGTTACACGTACACTGTCGTCGGTGACGACCCGCCGCGAAATCTCAGCGCCACCGACCTCTCTCGCATTCAGGCGTTTATTTCGGCGCTGGCAACGCCTACAGCAGTCCCCCGTACAGTGTCCCAGGAACCGGCCTTCTCGTGCGAAATTCAGGCATCGCAGGAAGTCCGCAGACAGCCGCAGGGAACTTTTATCAGGTCTTCTGGCCTCGAAAATCAGTATCGCTATCAGGCGACACAGGGCAGCCGCAATGAAGCTCTTTTCCGCATCAGCCTGCGGGCGCGGGACCTGGGCTACGACCTGCAAACCGCCATCGATCTCTTAGCCGATCTCCATGCCCGACAGCCGGGAAATGCGGACCATCGCCGAGAGAGCTACCGCCAGCGCTACCGCGAAGCCGTCGCCACCATCCGCAGTGCCTATTCGCGACCACCGCGACGCCAGCAGGGTAGGGGAGTAAGCCAACAACTGCCCAACAGCGTGCGCGAGAAGCTCTTCGAGCTTAAGCAGACCTATACCGTCCGCGTCATCGACGGGCTGCGCCTGGTGGGGTTCCTGCCGGGGCAGCCGTTCACCACCCAGCAGGCGGTCCTGCGTCTGAGAGGCAGGGTAGGGCGCGATTCGGTCTACCAGGCGCTGAAGGCCACTTCCGGCGATGGACGGCTACTGTTTGAGCGCGTTTCCCCTTCTGGACATCCCCAAAGACACGCTCACGCTGATGGTTCACTGTCTTACAGACAGACCAAAGAATGCGTTTTGGTAGGGAAGAAAAGTCAGGAAAAAGGTCTTTATCATCGGCCTGCCCACATTTACGTCATGCCCACCAACGAGGAACTCTGCCTCAAACTCGGCGTCCCGATGACCGGCAGCGATGCCTTGACTGAACAGGATCTATCCTCAGCCAAGCAGACGCGCATGGCCGCCCACCGCGAACTGATCCGCCGCCGACCTGGGATGTATCCCCGCCGCTGGCTGGCGCGCCGCCTGGGTGTGGGCACCGACACGCTCGACGCCTACAACCGCGACATTCCCATTCAGGTGCGCCACTGCTACGCCGAGAAAGCCATCGGCTGGTACAACCTGCACGACATCCCGCTGGCGCTCGACCTGCCCGGCACATTCCTCGAAGACGACACCGGCAAGCGCTACCCGGCCAAACGCGAAATCGCCCGCAAGCTGCTGGCCTGGAAGCACGTGGTCGTCTACAAGAAGCAGGATGTGAACTACTACTGGTACAGCGACACAGAGGACGCCCCGCCGATCCAGTCGGTGGCAGGGTGGCTGCCGCCCGGAAGGAACCGGTTCCCCGAAGCGCGCCCCTGGCCGTCAGGAACCGGTTCCTCGGCAGATGTGCCCACTGTCATACCCCAGTCCCAGGTCGATACCGGAGGGAACCGGTCCCTCGATGGTCCCCCTGCGAAAATGCCGCCGCCGGTCCCGGCCTCGTTCCGCGACCGCGCCGCCGAAGATCGACTGGCCGAGCGCGTCTACCGCACCGTCAAGCGGTTGAGTGCCGACAAAGCCCAGCGCATCAGCAAGGCCAATGCCCAGCGGCTGGTCGAGACCTACGGCGTGGCGGCAGTGGAGCAGGGGCTGAAGCAGCTCAAGTGGTACACCGGGAAGGGCAGGGTGACGCGACCCGCAGGCTTCCTGGTGACGGCTTCGCGGTTGGCGTGGCGCGAATTGCACAGCGGGGCCAATGGGCCGACGCCTGTGCCCCGATTTTCAGGCAAAAAATACCTCCAGGAAGGCGGTCCTCAATGACTTGTGTTGTTCACTTTTGGAACAAATAGTGGTATAATTAATAGGCGGGTTTATATCAAACTCGCCGTTCCATCCGCAGAATATCCAACCCATTTTTATCTGAATAGTCGTCCGATGCCCGGCTTCTGGAACTCATATCCAGACCGGTCTTTGGCCGCCGTCATCGCCTGAAAGGAGCTGCCGATCTACCGATAGAGGATGTCGTCACACCGCTTCACCCTGAATGAATGATCGAATGACTGAGTGAGTGTTTCGTTGGCTTAGTCCCGACCCCACGTCGGGCGCACTCAGAAAGCGATCAAATGACGAATCACCTTCGCTATGAAACTGGCGAACTCAAAGCATGCATCGACCTGCGCAAGGTCATCGAACACTTCTGGGGACCGGGCAAGCCAGAAGGCCGGGCCGTCCGTTACGCCGCGCATTGGCGCGACGATGGCCGCAGGGACAGCTTCTACGTCTACGATGATGGCTATAAGGATTTTGCCAGCGGGGAAGCTGGCGATCTATTGGATTGGTTGCAGAAAGAAGGCATTGCCCCGGATTTTCCATCCGCCGCCCAGTGGGCCATCAACTACCTGGGCGGCCAGGTCGCCCCGGTGGACCACCCGATCATCCGAAGCAACCGCACCAGCTTGCAGTCCACCACCCCGGACTGGCAGCAGGCGGCGCTCAAGGCGCTCGAAGAGTCGCAGCGCTATCTGTGGTCCGAGCGCCGCGAACCCAAGTCCATTCTGGCCTACTTACAGCAGGAACGCGGCCTGACCGAGGCCACGATCCACCAGCGGAGCCTCGGCTACAACCCGAGTTGGCACAAGACGGATTATCGTAACCCTGACACCGGCAAACTAGCCAAGCTGCCACCGGGGATTGTGATTCCCATCTGGGAGAACGGCCAGCTCGTGGCCCTGCGAGTGCGCTGTCGGGTCGGCACGCTCGCCGTCTGGCTTGACATCGACCCCGATCAGTTCGGCTCTGGTCGGCACGAAGGGGAAGAACTGCCCAAATACCTGAATCTGGCAGGCAGCCGACTGTCCGGCGTCCTGTTTAATGGTGACGCCGTGGTCAGTGGACAGCCCGTGTTGCTGGTAGAAGGCGAGTTTGATGCCATGCTCGCCGATCAGATCCTGAACGCCAATCGCGACGACCCCATCGC
>JAIOHO010000038.1 GCA_019912905.1 Anaerolineae bacterium | reverse complement strand
AGGATGTCACTTAACAGATGCCGCTTCCCTTGATCGCGGCGCGGATCGGTTACATCTACAAAATGGGTCATCAGGGCAATTTTCTCAGTCATCTTTTTTGCTTCTGAGTTTACCCCTTCTCTTTAGAACGCGATTGCCCTGAATCATTCCCCAGAAGGGGGTACACGTTCTCTGCGGTCAGGTGCCGATGACAAACAGGTTTTCAAGTACCAGGGTAGTCATGCCGAGAATAGTCGCTTCATGTCCCAGTGGCGCAACTTCAATCCGTAGATGTTGGGTGGTCAGCGATGGTGATCGATCCAGAATACTTCGCCGGATGGCAGCCAGAAATGTCGGGTTAGCTTCACTCACGTCTCCACCAATCAGGATCAGGTCGGGGTCAAGGATATTGACGATATTCGCGAGGACTTCGCCGATGGCGTGGGCACTCCGATGGATGATTCCCTGGGCGACAAGATCCCCTTCGGTAGCGGCAACGGCAACATCGTGTGCGGTCAGCAAGTCGGGATCATAGTGGCTGAGCATCGTGTCCTTGCCCGCGGTCACCGCTTGAAGAGCCTGATGGGTAATCGCGATTTCCGACGCAATCGACTCCAGGAGCACCGTCTCGCTTCCTGCGTCATCGGATACGTCACACTGGACATGGATATGTCCGATGTCGCCAGCGCGTCCATTCGCTCCGTGGAAGATTTGTCCACCCAGGATAAAGCCCACATGGATTGAAACCCCAACATTGATGCAGACCAGACTCTGTAAATCCTGGCTGCTGCCTTTGCGGAGTTCTCCAAAGGCCATTGCGTTCGCTTCGTTTTCGACGATGACCATGGCGTAGGGAAAGGTTTCCCGAATCAGGCTGGCAATCTGATAGCCACCCCAGGAGGGCATGAGCGGACTATCGAACAGCGTGCCGGATTGTTTTTCTACCGGGCTGGGAACTGTGATCCCAAACGCCAGAACATCGCTAAGTGGTATATCGAGTTTGTCGATCCGTTCCAGCACAAAGCGGCATATCTGGTTCAGGACGGTGCCCGGCGCTGCCTGCGGGGTGATGGACAGCATGCGTCGAACACGAATGCGCTCGCTGAAATCGACCAGGGCGACATCTAGCGTGGTCATACCAATCTTCGCTACGACGATGTAGCCAAATCGGGGGTTGCATCCAATCTCTTTTGCGCGGCGTGCACCGGTTATCTGTACTTCGCCTGTTTCTTCGAGAATGCCATCCGCAATGAGATCGTTGACCACAGATGTAATTTTGGAGGGGGAGTATCCGATGGATTCGGCGATACGAATGCGCGAGAGCGTGCCCGCCTGGCGAATGGCGGAAACCGTCAGATACTTCGGCGACGACAGCTCAAATGGTGCCATGCGCGCCGGCGTAGACTCAAATGGGCTTTTCTGTGTATGTTCCGTCCGGTTCTTGTTCAATTTATTGCTCCGAGCTTCGACCAACCGGCTAGACATTCTATGTTGGAAATTGCACAGTGTATTATGCGATCAATGCCTTTTCCAATAAAGTGCCTATATGATGTTGAGGCGTGAATGGAGGGAACAGGTCTCCCTTTCCTCAATTACACTGGCCCTGGTTTACGGCAGCGGTTATGCACGGCTCAATAGTGACATCGGTTGTGCCACCAGTACCAGTTCATCGGCGGAGCCAGCGTACGCCCTCAGGATCACCATCGCCCTAGATGCGCTTTGGGAGGATGTCACGGTGACGCTGGTCAATCGGATGATCACCGACGCATTGTCCAACCAGGTGGGTGCTGATCGCAAAGCACTTCAGGTCGTGTTTCTCCAGAATATCTTTTCGGCTTCTGTGATAGCTGTCGCTCTCCAGGGCCTTGTCGACCTCGAAATGATCGCCCCAACAGGCCAGTTCCAGGCCATCTTAGCCAAAACTGGCTGCTTTTTCTGCCAACACTGGCAAGGGAAGGTCAGCCCATTGCCCTGTAAAAAGTGTGACAGGCCTTGCCATAGAAAAGCTCCTTTCGTAAGCGACCAAGGAAACTCCATTCTATTGACTCAATCAACATAGCAGGTGCGAAAGCCTCAACAATTGCCCACACACCAAGTAACGTCGTGTCGTGCGGTTGAGACAGTGTACAAAGGATCCACTATGCTCTCGTTTCAATAGTCTACTGGCGGGAATCCGGCATACTTGATCCTGTCACGAGTGGTGCAAATCTGATTGGGTTTTCCGAATCAGATTGCATCTCCACCAGTTCACGGGACACAAAGTAGACAATTGCCCCCGGCAGCAGACTGATGAGGATCAAGTAGGGCGCTCTGCCGGTGGCATAATCTGTCTCCGCATCTTGCGCGGCCTGTGCCCGTGCTTCCTCGTCCATCATCAGTTCCCAGACCTGTTTGCTGTTGCCATAGGGCTCTACCGGTCTGGCAGCCAGACTGGTCGTTACTGCCAGCACCAGCCACACGACTATTCCGGCTGCTAACCCAATGATGTGCGCCCGCTGGCTTGGTGGCGGAATCTGTTTGCTCTGACGCGGTGACATGGGGGTCAGGTGGCTCCAGACCATAAACAACAGCACTGAAACCAGCAGCACGAGGAATCCATATTCATAAGGGAAAAGGCGCCACCCCTGAAACAGGCCGACAATGCCGATGAATATGCCGGCAATGATAATCCGTTCCACCGGTCGATAGGTGCGCTGCGGCACCTTGCCGCTAAATGCGACTGCCACAAGTACAATCAAACAGGCAAAGGCCAGCACGATCGACACGAAAATGGCGATAAACGGAACGGCCTGGATGAGAACCTGCTGCTGCTGTTCCGGTAGAAGCTGATCGCTGTACAGCTTGAACATCTCACCAAACGCCAGCACTATGACAATGGTGATGGCAAACCGAACCGCGATTCGAGTCAGTCTTTTGCTCATAAAGCCTCGGGTTTCCAAAATCTACGATGACAGTGTGTATTCCGGCAGAGGCATCATCTGACCGCCTTTGAGCGCAGATTCGTGTGCCATGATGCCAACGCATGTCCAGTTGGCCGCCTGCCGCGCATTCGGGAACGGTTCGCGGTCTTCGACGATGCTCAT
>JAIOHO010000413.1 GCA_019912905.1 Anaerolineae bacterium | reverse complement strand
CATATCCACCCCCCGCCGGTTCTGGCCCAGGTCCATCGGCACGCCGTAGATGCGAATGAGCGGCGGCATGTCTAATACGGGCTGGTCTCGTCGATACGCGAGATGCGGCGGGCGACAAACACCAGGAACACACTGAGTACGTACAGCACCAGCAGCGGTCCCATCACCAGTCCCATGTTGACCGGATCGATGGTCGGCGTAATCAACGCCGCCGCAATCGCCGCACCAACCACCGCCACACGCCAGTTGCGGATGAGCGGCCTCGTACTGACCAGCCCCAGCAGGCCTAATACGAAAAAGATCAGTGGGGTCTCGAACGCCACGCCCATCCAGAAAATCAACGAGGTGACAAAACTGAGGTACAGATCTGCGGTCCATTCAGGCCGGAACAGGTTTTGCTGGAATCCTTCCAGGAAACCCAGCGCAGGCGGCATGAGGATAAACCAGGAGAAAGCCACACCAATCAGAAACAGCACCATCACCGCCGGCAGCGACAGCAGCACCACGCGTCTTTCCCGGCGGGTCAGGCCAGGGAAGATAAACATCAGCAGTTGATATGTTATCATCGGAACGGCGATAATGCCGCCGAGCAGCAGTGCCACCCGGAAATAAGCGACCACGCCTCCAGTCGGCCCGAGGGTCTGGAAACGGCAGTTGTTGAGGTCAATAACGACGGTGTCCGGGTTGAATTCCTGACCACCGCTGTTGTTATAGGCATCGTTTAAGGCGACGACCTGGCAATAGGGTGTCCGCAGAAATTCCAGGCCGGGCGTTGCAAAAGCCAGCCCAATCCCCACGCCAATCACCAGCGCAATCGATGCTCGAACCAGCCGCATGCGCAGCTCGTCGAGATGTTCGAAGAACCCCATCCGTGCGCCATGACCATCTTCCTGATCCGGCTCTTCAAGGGAAGGCGCATCGACAGGTTTTTCAGGAGGGCGAGTCGGCTGCCTGCGCAAACGGGGCAATTTCAGTTCAGGCACAACTTACTCCTCATCATCTGGCTGCTGGCCGTTAGTCGTCCATGAGCCGAAGCCTGGTTTGGCGTCATGGCTGGACCACGAGCCAAACCCCGTCTCCTGTGGATTTGTGTTCGATTTTCGGGAGGCTGAGGTGCTGCGCGACACGGCTGCCGGGCGTGCGGGCGCATGCCCATTACCGCCGCGAACGGTAGTCGTCGCAGATTGCGCCACGACCGCAGTCGTCTTCTTGATGTCGCCCACTTCCGTGTTCACCTGGTCGAGGGTATCCTTGACCGGCTTGGTGACGTTGCCCAGCATCTTTGCAGCTTCACGGTTGAGGCTCCCGCGCGACGGCGGGTCTTTGGGGATCTGAAAATCCACACCGGCGTCATCGAATTCCTTTTGCAGGACATCGACCGTCTCGGACCACATGCGCCGGAATTTGGCGACATACTGGCCGAGGATATACGACCAATGGAGCATCCGCTTGGGTCCGGCGATGATCAGCATCAAAACCAGGATTATGACAAGTTCAGGACCGCCTACACCCAGGATATTCATGCACTTCGCTCTCCATCCACTTTCAACGCATGTAGTTCGCGCAAGACAGCATCGTCACCAGCCAGCTTGCCTAACACACCGTTGATGAAGCCCATCGAGGCCTCAGTTCCGAATACACGCGCCAAGCCCACAGCCTCGTCAATCACCACGCTGACCGGGGCCTTCTGTTCGATGGCGAATTCCAGCACCGCCATGCGCAGGATGTTCCGATCAATCACTGCGATCTGTTCCAGCGGCCATTCCAGCACGTAGCGGCGAATGACCGTGTCGATCGCCTCACGATGATTGATCACCCCCAGCACCAGCAGGCGCACATAACGCGCTTCTTTTTTATCCGTCTTCTGGGCTTCCAGGCGTGACGCGATCACATCACCCATCCGATGGGCGGTCGTATCCAGTTCATACAACACTTGCAGGGCAACGCGGCGAGCAAAGCTACGATTCGTCGCGGGTGCGAGGTGTTCAACCTCTTCAACGACCATCTCGTCGTCTGGGCCAAGTTCTGGCAAGTTGCTCAACGTACCACACCCACCATTTCTCTCAATCAACTATTCAGTGTACTTCAGATTCACTCGTTTGCCCATATCGCAAGTGCCGCGATCATGCTCCCCCATTCATTGGGTGGTTGACAGGTTCCTGAAACCCGTGCTACAGTGTCATCGGTTTGATCAAAACAGTCATCCACATAAATCCATCCTCGACGAAAGGAGACGCATTCTATGAACCCAAACACACCCATCGGCATCCCATTCACGTGCATTGATGATGGCGCTGCTGCCCTGGTTCCGATTGCGTCTGCTGGCTGATTACCTCGTTCGATGGTCATCAGAAGCCGCAGGCACAAGCCGCGCGGCTTTTTTGATCCAATCACATCCCTTTAGCCGCTGCGGGCCAGACACCTGACCAGACTTCAGAACTAATCATCGGCTGACAGAACCCGGGTCAGACAATAATTTCTGGCCCTCATTCAGAGGTCATAAGAGTTCTTAAAAGACAAAGCCACCAATGATGTGGTATCGGGCATCTTCCATCACAGACGGATTCTGTATGCGGCCTTCACAGGTCCGCACTCATTTCTACGCAGACAAAGAGGCAGATGCAGCCCTGAAAGGTACAAGATCATGGACATGAACTGGTATCAGCAGCAGGCCATCACACGCGAACATCGCCAAGATGCCCTGCGCAGCGCAGCCCAGCGGCAGTGGGTCAGGCAGGCACAGTTGGCCCGCGGCCCACAACTTCCTCTATTCGCTCGACTGATGAATCTGTTCAGCCAGCGGCACAGGTTACCACGGCAGTCAAGCCGTCGAACCTCGCCGCTGAACTGGGTGAAGGAATAATCGAATGATGACCAACTGGCATAAAACTGATTGCAACAGCCAGCACCTTCGGAGCGAGAGGATGGCCGAAGCCGAGCAGCACCAACTCGCCCGAGTCGCCCGCCAGAGTCCGGACGCTCATAAGCCGGGATGGGCTGCTTTTCTGAAAATACTGCGGACTGCACTTCCCCGGCTCGGCCAGAAGCGGCAGACAAAGGCCCGAATCGAGCAGGCCCGGGCGTGAACTGACGAGGTAACCAACGGACCCCGCATCAGCGCCTGCGCTGCGGCGGGGTTTTCGTTTCGAGCGGCAGCAGCGCCTGCTCATGATCACGCAGGCTGATCCATTCGTTGACCTGGGCGCACAGTTCGGCGCTGAACAAAAACACAGACGCCAGCAGGTAGGCCCAGAACAGCAGCACGATGACCGTTGCTATGCTGCCATAAACCACCTGATAATTGGCAACATTGGTGAGATACCAGCTAAACCCGCGCTTTGCCAGTTCGAAGCCAGCAGCCCCCACCAGCGCCGCAGGCCAGATGGCGTCCCAATGGACGCTGCGCGCAGGCACGAACCGGAACAGCAGCACAAAAATCAGCATGTTCAGGCTGAACGGCAGAAACCAGGAAGCCATCGTCAGCCAGATCGCCGCCCGTCCCAGAGACAGCAGTGAGAGCAGAGCGATCACCCCCGATGTCAGAAACGAGGCGGTCACCAGCACAACCAGCACCACAAACATGATCAGCGCCACCAGACGCTGCCGCCAGATGCTGCGGCTGCGGGGGACACGAAAAATCAGGTCGAGCGAAGAAGTCAGGTTCGAAAACAGGCCCAGTCCGGACCATGCCAGACCGATCAGGGCGACGATGCCAAACGAGGTATCCTGCTCCAGTGCCTGCTGGATGCTGTCCAGAAACAAACTGGTCGCCTGACTGCTTTCTGGCAGAAACAGGCCCAGCGCACTGGAAATCTGCTGCTGTGTGGCCGCCGCCCCCAGGACGCGGCTGACCCCAATCGCCGCCAGCAGAGTCAGTGGAAACAGCGAAAAAATCGTATAATAGGCCAACGCAGCGGCCCAACGCGCGCCATAGTCGCTGAAATTGTTCGCCGCACGCCAGATATAAGCGGCCAGCGACCGCGTGGTGGGATCAAGTTCTATCCACCATGCCCGGATGCGCCGGACGAGCGTCGATTGGGTCAACTTTTTCAGCACTGAATTCATGGCACAGCCCGCAAACTTATGTCACCTCAGACGAACATGGCCTATACTTGAATCAGAGTTTATCTCACTTATCAGGAAGAGGTTCTCATTATGCAAGCGATCAACTTCCAGGAGATTATCCGGTTACTGGGGCCAAATGCTGGCAATGGCCTCATCTGGAACATCTTCATCTACATCATCTTCTTTTTGACCCTCATCACGCTGCTGCTGCAAGGCGACAAAGCGCTGCTCACCACGATCATCGCAGCGTCATCGCTGCTCCTGTGCGTCATCGATAAGCTCGTCATCTTCCAGCCGCGCGAGTTCGGAACGATGATCATCCACTGCGGTATGTTTCTTTTCCCTGCACTGATCGCCGGCATGACCAAAGATCCAAAGTCACGCCCCCCGGCAATTTTCGCGGCCATCATCGGCGCAGTCTATTTCTTCCTGTTCTGGTTCCTGCTACAGCGTTAACCGGGTACCCGCGCGCTCGGTTCAAGGCACTTTCTAGGACCACGCCTCTGCCACGGTTACCGTGCGCTGTCCACCCGGCTGCGACGGCACCCGTTCGATCTGCGGTTCAGCTTCGCCCGCCATCTGCATGCGGCGCAGCAGGCGTGTCCGCATCACCTGCTTGACCTCATCGTGCGAATCGAGATCAATCAGGTTCTTTAATTCATACGGGTCCGCCAGCAGGTCGTACAGATAGGCTTCGACGTAGCGATCCGAACCTGAATCGTCCCATCCGTCTTTCTGCGGTGCAGTCACACCATACTTCCAGCGGTGGGTGCGCACCGCCCGTCCGACTTCGGCCTCACTGATCTGAACAAACATTTCTTCCGGCCAATCGACCGGCTTTTTCTGCGCCAGCGGCAGAAACGATTGACCCTGCATGTGTTCTGGCACTGGTAATCCCGCCGCATCGAGCAGCGTTGGCGGAATATCCATCAGGCTGACCAACTGGCTGAGGCGACCACCTCCATTGAAACCCGGCCCCTGGATGGCGGTCGGCACCCGGATTGACGCCTCATGTCCGGATCGTTTGTATTCCGCGTTGCGCGTTTTGAAGTGATTGCCATGATCGGAGGTGAACAGGACGATGGTGTTGTCGAGCATATTCAGGCTTTTCAGCGCATCCAGCAGCCGCCCCAGCGCTTCGTCCAGCCGCCGCACCATCCCGTAATAACCGGCCAGATGCTGATGAGTCGAACCACCCAGCGCCGCCAGGTCCGGCGGAATCCAGCGCTCTCGATAACGTGCTTCGTAGCCATCCGGCGCGGGATAATCGTCACGATGATTCTGATGGTGAGGTTCGATATACGATACGAACAGGTAAAACGGCTGGTCACGCGGCTGGTCGATGTAACGAATGACTGCATCGGTCACCGCATCCACCCGATAACCAGGCAGCTTGACCGGCTGGTTGTCGTTATCGTACATCACGGTGTCGTAAGCATCCGACGTGAACTCCAGCGTGTTCGACGCCAGCCAATAGTCATAGCCGCCGCGCCCGGTTTCCGGGACCGGTCCTTTCGTATTTTCTGCCAGATGCCATTTACCGATATAGCCGGTGGTATAGCCGCCCTCACGGAAGTAATGCGCCAGGGTTTTTGCGTCGCGCGGCAGTCCGATTCCGTTGCGGTAGCAGCCGGTTTGGGTGGCATACAGCCCGGTCTGCATGCATGACCGTGCCGGACCGCATACGGGTTGGCAGGTAAATGAATGGGCGACGTGCGTGCCCTGCTGGGCCATCCGGTCAAAATTCGGCGTCAGGTCCAGAGGGTTGCCGTGCACGCCGGTCGTATCCCAGCGCTGCTGATCGGTAAAAAACACAATCACATTCGGCGAAGTCATCTCCATAATCCTTTTGGAAGAAGCCAAGCATAAAAGTCGATTATAGCGCAGTCCCGGCTTTTGCCTGCAACTGGGACCATCTGGGTGCTGCAATCCTCAAATCATAGTATCATGAGGACGTTTAGCGAGCACGCATCGGGATGCGCCATGCGGCTGGTATATGTCGCACTTGGCTGGACTGCCGGAATCCTGCTGGCGGCCAACCAGAGCACAGGTTCCAATCTAAAGATCGCCATCTGGCTGGGCCTGATTCTGCTGGCTGTGGGCGCTGCCGTGCTGTTGTGGCACGAAAAGCACCTGCGCTGGGGTGTGATCGCACTGGTCGCCTTCACACTCGGCGGCCTGCGCATAGCGGTGGTACCCACCCGCAGTGACCTGGCTCAGTTCAACCACACTGGCGGGTTGACTCTCGAAGGCACGGTCGTGCGTGAACCGGACAAACGTGACACACAGACCCAGATCATCGTCGCAGCCGATCAGGTCACCCGCGCCGGAAGCACCGGAGACACAAGCGGCCTGGTTCTCGTGCGTGCCCCGCGCCGCACGGACGTCCAGATTGGGGACCGGGTGGCGGTCACCGGGCTGCTGGTCGCCCCTGCCGAATTCGATACCTTTTCGTATGCCGATTATCTGGCGCGCAGTGGTGTATTCAGCGTCATGCGCAACGCCGCCGTCGAGGTGCTGGACCACGATCTCGCGCGCAGCGGGCTGTCTGGTCTCAAGGCACAGGCCGCGCAGTTCATCAACCGCAGCCTTCCCGAACCCCAGGCGGGGCTGCTCAGTGGGATTCTGCTTGGCAGCGAACATGGCATTGCCCCCGAAGTCAGCGACGCCTTCAGCCGCGTCGGTGCCTCCCATATCATTGCTATCAGCGGCTTTAATATGGTCATCCTCAGCGGAGTCATCATGGGGATGCTCAAACGCCTGCGCGTCCCATTACTGCTGGCGGCGCTGCTGGGCATTCTCATGATCAGCCTCTACACGCTGTTCGTCGGCGCAAACCCGGCGGTGGTGCGGGCCGCCGTCATGAGCAGTCTGCTGGTCATCGCGGCACTGGTCAGACGTCGCGCCTTCGTCCCGGCGTCGCTGGCATTCACCGCCCTGCTGCTGTCGCTGCTCGACCCAACCGTGCTGTGGGATGTCAGCTTTCAGTTGAGTTTCTTTGCGACCCTGGGTCTGGCATTGTATGCCGACCCGCTGGCGCGTTACCTGGATGCGCTGCTGCGGCACTTGTTCCCGCGTGACTGGGCCGCTCCGCTTGGCGGTTTCCTGGCGGAGCCGCTGGTTATTACTCTGGCGGTACAGATTACGACCCTGCCGCTGATTGCCCTCTATTTCAACCGGCTGTCGCTGGTCGCGGTCGTCACCAATTTGCTCATCGTCCCGGCACAGGCCGCCATCCTGATTCTCGGCATTCTGGCGACCCTGAGCGCTTTTGTTGTGCCGGGATTCGCACAGATTTTATACTGGTACGACCTGGTCCTGCTGTCGTGGACCACGGCCATCGTCCGGGCACTGGCCCGGCTTCCTTTTGCGGATGTCGCCTTTTATGTCGATCCACGCCTGGTCCTTGCCTATTTCATTCTTCTGATCGGAGTCGCGCTTATGCAAGCTACCCAACCGACCTGGGTGCTGCACCTGGGCCGCTTCATCCGCCAGCGGACCGTGCGCAGCATGACCGTGTTTGCCAGTTTCGCCACCCTGCTGCTCATTGGCGGGGTCTATTTCAGCCGGCCTGATGGCAAGCTGCACGTCTGGATGCTGGATATGGGGCAGAGCAATGCAGCCCTCATCCAGACGCCGCGCGGTGCCCACCTGCTGGTCGATGGAGGCCGCTACCCCTCACGTCTGCTGACTGCATTGGGTGACCGGCTTCCCTTCAATGACAGCCAGATCGACGTGCTGGCAATCACCCAACCGGATGAGAACGACTACGGCGCGCTGTCCGCAGTCCTCAGCCGTTATACCGCCGGGATCGTCCTCACGAATGGACAGCCAAATCTCAGTCCCGCCTACCTGGACTTGCAGGCGCAGTTGGCCGGGAGCGAGATCATAGCGGTCAGCGCAGGCTACTCGCTGACGCTGGATGATGGGGTCTTCGTGGACATCCTGAACCCGACTGCGCCGCCAGACATCGACAGCAGCCTCGACGATTCGGCACTGGTGCTGCGGATTCGTTATGGCGAGATGAGTTTTTTATTCACAGGGGACTTGAGTCTGAGAGGTCAGCAGGCGCTGCTGGTAGCGGGGCAGTGGCCGCTGGCTGACGTCCTGCAAATTCCTCAACATAGCGGCATCCGTGCACTGGACCCTGGTTTTCTGGCGGCAGTCCAGCCACAGATGGCGCTGCTTCAAGCCGATCCAGCAGCGTTACGCGGCGGGCCGGACGCGGATACTCTGGCCCTACTCGGAAGCACACCCCTGTTCCGCACGGACCAGCAGGGCACAATCCATGTATGGACCGATGGAAAGGCACTATGGGCCGAACCCGGTAACTAACCCACAACGCTGCACGAGCCACGTGAAACAAAAAGAGTATCGTGCGATCGATACCCTCTTGCCAATCTCAACGGGAGAGAACTAACCGTTTTCCTTGCCAACTTCGACTTCCACCTGTTCACGCGGCGCATAC
>JAIOHO010000412.1 GCA_019912905.1 Anaerolineae bacterium | reverse complement strand
ACCGAATCGCCTGGCTGCCATTCGCGGTCGAGGTAAGCATAGCCTTTGTCGATGCGCGGTTGGATCGTTTCCCCGTTGACCTGAAGAGCCGCCGCACGGCACCAACCGGGCAGGCGCACCGCCAGCGTGAAGCGCACTGGTTGAGCGGCGTCCACCCGGATTTGCACCGTCTCATCCCAGGGGTAATTCGTCTGCTGCGTGAGTTGAATCGCATGACCCGCTGCCTCCACCTGCGCCGTACTCTGTCCGAACAGGTGCGCATAGACAGTCGTCGCATCCGTCGAATAAAAATACTGGCCCAGACTGGCGATCAGCCGCGCGATATTGGGCGGGCAGCAGGCGCAGGAGAACCACTCCGAACGCCGGTAATCTTTATCACCTTCGAGAATCGTGGCCCACTGGTTGTACGGATTCACATGATGGTGAGCGGAAAGTGGGTTGGCGTAGAAGAAGTGCGTCCCGTCCAGCGACAGGCCGCTCATGACCCCGTTGTACAGCGCCCGTTCCATCACATCGGTATAGCGGCTGTCGTGATCCAGGTGAAACATGCGCTGCGCCCAGAACACCAGCGAGATCGCCCCGCAGGTTTCCGCATAGGCGGTTTCGTCGGGCAGGTCGTAATTGAACGTAAAGCCCTCATTGGCCGCGCTCTGGCCGACGCCGCCGGTGATGTACATCTGTTTCTCGGTCAAATTCTCCCACAAGCGTTTCATCGCCGCCGCCAGCGTGTCGTCGCCGGTTTCCAGCGCGACATCGGTCGCCCCGGCATACAGGTAGCAGGCCCGCACCGCATGGCCCATCATTTCCGTTTGTTCCCGAATCGGCACATGCGACTGGGTATAACGATAGTGGCGTGCCCAGTAATCTGCCGGGTCCGCGCCGCGCTCGCGGGCTTCGAGGTCGTAGTAATGAGGCTGCTGACCGCGTTCATCCACAAAAAATTTTGAGAGGTTGAAGTAGCGCCGCTCACCGGTCGCTCGATACAGCTTCACCAGTGCCAGTTCGATTTCGGGGTGACCGGGATAACCGCGCTTCTGGCCTTCGTTCGGGCCAAGCACAGTGTCGATATAATCGACGTAGCGGCACATCACGTCCAGCAGCGCGCGCTTGCCGGTCGCCTGGACATAAGCGACTGCCGCCTCGATGAGATGCCCGGCGCAGTACAATTCGTGCCAGTCCCGCAGGTTGCGCCAGCGATTTTGCGGCTCGACGGCGGTAAAGTAGATATTGAGATAACCATCGGGCTGCTGCGCCTTTTCGATGAGGTCCACGACCGCATCAACCTCACGCTCCAGTTCGGCATCAGGATAATTCGTCAGGCTGTAGGCCGCCGCTTCGATCCATTTGGCAGCATCGGAATCCCAGAAGTAGTGGGGCTTATTCGGCTGACCGGGTTTCCACTCCAGCTTCCAGGCATCCAGACGGCCCGTCACTTTGGACTGATGCAGGACGGTGGGTAAGGTGCTGCTGCGGTTGACCGCCTGCCGCTCACCCCAGAACCCACCCTCCAGTCTCACATCCTTCAAGGGTATGGCATTAATCGAATTAGTGTCTGTCATTCTGATTGTTCCCTGATTCAATATTCCGCAGCTATTCTAGCGCGCGCCGCTCCATTTGAAACGTCCCACTAACCCAAAAGTATTCATCGCGCGGGAAACGGACCATGTTCGAGATCGCAGGTTCTGCGGATTCGAAACGGGCCACTTTCCCGCAAGAAAATGGCCCGTCATGGAATATCCGATTTTGCGTCAGCCTTTCACACCACCGAGGGTCAACCCTTCCACCAGATAACGCTGTGCATACATGTAGAGGATAACCACCGGAATCGCCATCAGCAGCGAAGCCGCCATCAACTGGCCCCAGGGCAGGATGTCCCCGACCACCAGCGACTGAAGCCCGATGGGCAGCGTCCGCAGCGATTCGCTGGTGATGAACACGAATGCGAACAGGAATTCGTTCCAGGCGTTGGTGAAGGCGATCAGCGTCACCGCCAGCAGTCCAGGCAGGGCCAGTGGCAAGGTAATGCGCCAGAAAGCACCCAACCGGCTGGAACCGTCGATCATGGCAGCTTCTTCCAGATCGACCGGGATCGATCGGAAATAGCCCATCATCACCCAGGTGGCAAACGGCAGCATAAACGTGGGATAGGTCGCAATCAATGCCCCATAGGTGTTGATGAGGCCCAGATCGGTCAGGGTCTGGTACAGCGGGATGAACAGCATCGACCCCGGCAGGAGATAAGTGATGAGCAAAAAGGCCGTGAGGATCCCTGCGCCCAGGAACTTGAGGCGCGACAGGGCATAGGCAGACAGTGCGGCCAGGGTCACAGAAATCGCGGTGCTGCTGACCGCGACGATAATCGTGTTGCGGAACCAGGTCAGAAATGGCGTATCCCGTAACAAGGTCGTGTATTGATCGGTCGTCCAGGGGTCAGGCCAGAAAATGGAGATCCGCCCGGAGATCTGGGGGGTGGTTTTGAACGAGGTAATGATCACCCAATAAAATGGGAACAACACGAAGATCATGATCGGTACAAGCACCAGAACACGCATCACCAGGCTCACGCGTTCGCGCTCCGACTTCTTGAGCCTGGGCGTGTCATCGCCAGCTTGCACCGCTCGAGTCGCGGCTTTGGACAGGCTCCCCGCCCCCATCACCGCCAGTTCGATGGGCAGGAAGAGCAGGTTCAGCACTGCGCCGAAGAGTGCGCCCACCTGTTTCATGATCCAGTCAACGATATTGGCTTTCCGCTCGGCGACGACCCGGCGATCGTCTGCCCGCATGAAGCGTGCCAACAGCCAGATCAGCACTGCCATCAGCGGGGCGACACTGAATGCAATCGCTACGCCCGGTCCAAATTGCAGCGATCGGATGCCTTTCTCCCAGGCGAGAATCGAATAGACACGAGTCGCGCCGCCCGGCCCGCCGCCGGTCATCAGAAAGATCAGGCCGAATTGGTTAAAGGTCGAGATAAATGACAACAGCAGCGTGATCAGGATCACAAAGCGCATGCTCGGGAGAGTAATATGCCGGAACCGCTTGACTACGTTCGCGCCATCGACCTCGGCAGCTTCCAGCAGTTCCGAGTCAACAGCCTTCAACCCGGCCAGAAGGAGCATGGTATAGAAGGGAATCCCTTTCCAGACATTCACGGCAATCACACTGGACATCGCCATGTTTGGATCAGACAACCAGCCAAGTGGCTGCGTGATCAGACCCATCCCTTGCAGGATAGGATTCAAGCCCCCAAAAATGGGATCGTAGATACTTTTCCAGGCAAGGGCGGTGACGATTTCCGGCACGATCCAGGGCAACAGCATAATACCCGTCAGCACATTGCGGAAAGGCAGCCGGCTGTTGAGGATCAGCGCGATGATCATGCCGGTAATGAACTTGACGGTCAGCGACCAGAGGGTGAATTGAAAGGTGTTCTGGATCGACAACAGGTAATCGCTGTTGGTCAGCAGCCGTTCATAATTCCTGAGACCGACATTCACCGTCTCCCCGGTCAGGAAGTTCAAAGAAGTCGTGCTGAGCACGATAGCATTGATGAACGGATAGAGGATCAATCCGACCATAATCACCACCATCGGCAGGACAAATGGCAGTGCTACCTTCCAGTCGCGCCCGAGTACCTTTTCCACACGTCTGGAACGAGCCATTGCTGGAGCCTGAACGGAGGTGTTCAGCCCGATTCGACTATCCATAAGCAATCTCTTTCAAACTCAATACATCGCAATTGTTTTTTAACAACCGGCCTCATTCTTTTGAAGTGGACCGCAAGGCCTCAGTGTTTTGTGATGATCCTTATCCATGGTTCGGCAGCACAGCATGAATCAAGCAATCGTACGACAATCAATATCTCACTCCAGAACACACCCAATCGAATACTCACATCAAACACTACCCTGCCGTCTGGAGCATCGGTCCTGGTACCAGGATCGCCATTCCAAAGCAGAGGGCAACCAGATGGTCACCCTCTCCATTTCAAACAACCCCGGATTTAGGGCTGCATGATGCCACCTTCTTCGAAGATGTCCACGATCTGCTTGTGGGCATCAGTCACGGCCTCCGCCGGATTCATACGGCCCGAGATAATATTCGCCATCATCTGGTTGGGGACCGAAGCGGCCTGGATTGCAGCGATGGCAGCATTCGGCTGGGCCGGCCAGGAAGCGCCGATCCAGGGGCTTTCGACACTGACCTGTTCCTTGATAACGGCAAAGTTAGGATCAGCAGCAAGCAGTTCGTCCGTCCACAGGTTCTCATAGGCCGGCATGAACAGACCACCCGCCACCGAAGACATCTGGTTGAAGTTTGCCGGGTCCAGCAGCGCCAGCGTCAATTGTTTGGCAAGGTCAATATTGGGCGCACCGCTGAAGATATTGATCCAGCCACCGATGCCGCCACCGTCATGAATCATCCCCGACGGTCCCTGCGGCGCACGCAGCAGAACCGTGTTCGGGAAGACCGGATTGCTATCCCGTTTGGCCTGGGCATAGACACTAAAGGCATTATGGGTGTAACCGATGTTACCGGCCAGATAGACTTCATTGTTGCTGATGTCGGTCCAGCTTTCGATGCCGGGCGGCAGCATAGGACCGTACATCCCGTCGCGATTGTAAGTCTCGGCCAGCCACTCGACTGCGGCCAGGGTTTCCGGCGAGTCGAATTGGACGATCTGACCAGTTTCGTCGGTGAAGTGACCACCAAATGAGTTGATGACCAGCATCAGATAGCCGTAGCCATCCCCGCTCTGGTTGGGCGTAAGGCCCCAGCCCCAGAATTCTTCATCGGCATTGGACATTTGCAGGCAAGCATCGCGGCGCTGATCCCAGGTGACGAGGTCAGCCGGCTCAACGCCAATTTCGGCGAGCTTGTCACCACGGGCAAAATAACCAGTGGTATTCGAGATAAACGGTACAGCTTTCCAGGCACCGTTAAGCTTTCCGTTCGCCTCAGCATTGGTCCCGCGCATAATCGCACCATAGCGGCCCACAGCTTCGTCGACCACGCCGGTCACGTCTTCAAGCAGCCCCAGAAGGTCCATCTGCGCATTGCTGATGTTCGATTGATAGGCGAGGTCCGGCGGGTTACCAGCAGCAACAGCGGCCTGCATCTTACCCAGGAAATCACCAAAGGCTTCCGAGTTGGCAGTGGAAATATCGAGTAC
>JAIOHO010000411.1 GCA_019912905.1 Anaerolineae bacterium | reverse complement strand
CAGGCACAGGGCAATGGTGAGGCGGTCATCAATCGTGCGGGCCAGCGCCATACTCTGTTGGAAGATTTCGCTCGCTTCTTCGATATTGCCCAGGCCGAAGTGCACTTCGCCGAGCTGCCGCAGCATCACCGCTCGCGTGGAGTCATCCGGTATTTTGGGCAGCGTTCGGGCAGCGATCTCGGCAGCTTCGCGCAGGCTGCTGGTTGACCAAAGCACATTGACGGCGGCCAGCGCATACTCGATTTCGCGCTGCGGGTCGCCTGCCTGCCGCCAATGTTCGAGCAGCACGACGGCCCAGGTATCGCCGTGTGGGTAGACTGCTTCGATTGCGGTTGCAATCTGCTCGTGCAGGTGGGGACGCTCCTCCGGCGATAACTCGGCGATCAGGGCTTCACGCAGTTTGTCATGAGCGAACCGCCAGCGACCTTCGCGTACTTCGAGGACCGCCGCGTTCGCACAGATCGTGAGCCAGGGTTCAAAATCGGCGGTCCAGTGCGCCAGCAGTTTGAGATCGACCTCGCGTCCGGCCACCGCGCTGAGTTTGAGCAGCTCCTGCCCCCATTCGGGTACGCGTCTCAAACGGCGCTGGATGACTTCTTTCATGCCGCCTGCAAATACACGGTCGGGCAGCGACTTGCGCCCAATGTCGTCCAGCCCGCCCGCCTCCTCTGCAAGCATGCGGACCACTTCCACGATAAAAAAGACGTTGCCCTCTGTTTCGCGCTTGAGCAGCTCAATCAGGTCTATCCGCTTGCCGATGCTGCCCAGCATCGAAGCACTCAGTTCCTCGATCGCCTGATCGCCCAGGCGTTCCAGTTTCAGTGCCCGGAGGTTGTTGAGCAGGTCTGGCAGCTCAGGCGATTCGTCATCCCGATAGTTTGCGACAATCAGCAGGGGCAGGTCATGCAGGATATTGCTCAGCGATTTCAACGGCTCCAGGCTGTCCAGCGCCCACTGCAAGTCCTCCAGAATCAGGACCACGGGCTGCTGGATTCGCTGGAACATGCTTACGATGGCCCCCACCAGACGCTGCTGGCTCTCTCGCCCTTCCAGCGTGACCGCATCAGGGACGTCATACGCCAGCAGAGTCCCAATATCCGGTACCAGATCCTTGAGTACGGCGGCGTCTGTTTTGCCGGGTTCGGTGTGCAGCACCAGCCTTCTCAGCGGGCCGCGCCATAATTGATAGGGCAGTCCACCCCCGGCCACCCCCTGCCCACGCAGGACCAACGCGCCGCGAGTCAGTGCGCGTATTCTTAATTCATCCACCAACCGAGATTTGCCCACGCCCGATTCCCCGCCGATGAGCCAGGCGCTGCCGCGAGGTGGGTCGGAGAGCATATCCTCCAGAGCGGCCTTGAGCGTCTCCAGTTCCTGCTGGCGTCCGACAAATTCGGATGCCTGAAGATAGCTTTCGCGTATCGAGATGCTTTCCTGGGGACGCGGCTGATCGGTCGCTTCGAGCAGCGCGTCGATGACAGCGGGCGCGCTGGTATAGCGTCCGGCGGCGGTTTTGGCAAGCAGCTTGTCTACGACCGCGGCCAGCTTCGGTTCCAGCATGGTGGTATCGACTGTGCTGTTGATGATGCTGTGCAGCAGCATGGCCGTGCTTTTGCTGTCGAAGGGATAGCGGCCTGCAAACAATTCGTAGCTGATGATGCCGATCGCGAACAGGTCCGACTGAATGGATGCGTTCTCGCCTTCAAACATCTCTGGGGCCATATAAGCCAGGGTCCCGGCGATGCCGGTTTGCCCGGTACTGATCGTTTGTGAATGGCTGACGGCCAGCCCGAAGTCCATCATTTTGAGCGTGCCGGAGGCGGAAATGAGGACATTGCTCGGCTTCAGATCGCGGTGAATAATATCGCGGCGATGCAGGTAAGTCAGGGCTTGCAGCATCTCGACCAGCAGGCGCACCTTCACATCGAGGCTGGCGCGCTGACCGTACTCCAGAATGGTCGAGGCATCTTCGATCAACTGCATCGTGAAAAAGGGTTGATGCTCCTGGTCGAAGCCGTAATCCAGCACCGAGACGACGTTGGGATGGCGCAGTCCGGCCAGCGTGCGGAATTCAAAGGCCAGCGCGAGGTTTTTATCCAGCAGGCCAGTTGCTGCCTGACGTGTCGCAAAGTCCAGATCGGCTACCGCCACCCTTAACTGCTTGAGGGCAACAAAATCTCCGCTAAGACGATCTGCGGCTCTGAATACGACACCGACACCACCCTGACCCAACTTTTCAATCAGTCGGTAGCGATTGCTAATGATCATTCAGCCTCTGACGAATTGCCGCGTTCGTCAGAATTTTACTGTCGTGGCCGGTGAAACACAAACCTGCTTTGCGGGTGGGAATTGATTCGCCGCGCTTTTAGCTGGCAAGGGAAAAAGATAGGCCTGACCCTGAAGGCTCCTCGCAGGGATCGGGTCAAGCCAGATTGGACGGCAGTTACAGGCCCAGCTTGTGAGTCCGCACCTGGACGTCCGGGCGGCAGATGAGGCGGTTTATGGGTAGACCGTGATGACCGGCACCTGAGTCCGACGGTGAATATTGACGGATGCCTCGCCCAGGAGCGCGTTCGCCAGCCAGGGACGCGGCTGCTCGACCATGACGACCAGATCCGCTTCTTCCGCCAGGATCGTCGGGCAGGCCGCAGTCCATTCATCGCCTTCGACCCAGTGGCCGCGCACATCGAGATTCTGGCGGCGCAGCTTGTTGACCAGGCTGAGGATGTAGTCGTGGACCTCATCACGAGTGGGATACCAGAGGTTCGAGCGGCTGATGAAAATGACGTCGTTCATGCCGGTAATATGAGTCACGCCGTCGGGTTTAAAAACCCCGATCAGGATTAGTTGCGCATCCGATTCCTGAGCCATCTCGATCGCCTGGGGCAGCGCCCGCTCTGCGGCACCGGTGCCATCGAGGATCACGGCAATCCGCTTACAGCGCGAGTCTGTGTCGGTTGCGTTAGGGGTCATCGTCATATTCTGCATGGTTTCCGTCATCAAAACCTGTGGCAACATCACATTCATCGTCAATAACTCCATTTAGCTTGCGACACGAAACGGGTGGAGAGTCCGATCCGTTCGGATCGTTAACTCGCCTGATGTCTGGCCCTGGGATCAGACCGTGCAGGCAGGTGCAGGATGCGAGCCAGGTTTTAATATGACGGTCTCACCGGGATTCAGGATATAATCGATTTCTCCGGTGGCGACCCACATGGTTCCTGCAATCGTCGTCACGGCGCTGTGGGCGTTCGGTAAAGGGTTTTCAGTCTGGCAGGTTAATTCGCTGCGCTGGACAGGGGTCATCTCACCAATCTTTCTAATCTGTGTTCTTGCTGCAATTCCCGGCGCGGAATGCGTCTTTGGATGATCAGCTTCAATATAAACACAAGTTGGGGCTGCCGTCTCCACCCAGGTGGGTTGAATTGGTCAGGGATAAGGACGTCATGAGCCGTCAAACCGAAGAGAAGCGGGAAGTCCGTTGATGAGTGAAGCGCACCAGCCGTTCATGATTGACCTGCTGACCGATCGTGAGGAGGAAATTCTGCGGTTGATGGCGTCCGGGCTGAGCAACCGGGACATCGCCGAAAATCTGGTGATCAGCTTCGAGACGGTGCGCTGGTACACCAAACAAATCTACAGCAAATTGGGGGTGAACAGCCGCGCCCAGGCGATTATCCGCGCAGGGGAGGTGCTCGACCGGGACACCTCACCCACCGCAGAGGCGCTGCTGACTTTGCCAGCCTACCCCCTGTCCTTCGTGGGCCGCCAGCAGGAGCTGCAAGAAATTGGTCGACTCCTGGCCGATCCGAACGTGCGCCTGCTGACGATTGCCGGGTTAGGGGGCATGGGTAAGACACGCCTGAGTATTGAGGCTGCGAGGCAGAATGCGGCTCAGTTTTCAGATGGCATCTTTTTTATCCCCTGGTCAGATGCGGGTCTGACCGGCGATCCGTTCCTGGCGATCGTGCGCGGCATGAACCTGCAAAGCGGCACAGACTCTCGCCACAGCCTGCTCCATTATCTTGAGGGCAAGGCCGGTCTCTTCATTCTGGATAACTTCGATCCGGCTGCGCACAGCGTCGAGGTGATTACCGATCTTCTCCAGCAGACACGCCGAGTCAAGCTGTTGATTACGGCGCGCGCTTCGCTGAACGTGCGTGAGGAGTGGGTGCGGTATCTGGAAGGCTTCACTTTCCCGAAGGAAGATGTGCCGGGACAGTTGGAAACCTATGATGCGGTCCAACTCTTTCTGGAACGGGCGCGCCGTTTTCGCGCCGATTTTTCGCTGGACGAAAACCGGAGCTGTGTGGTCGAGATTTGCCGCCTGGTCGATGGGATGCCGCTGGCGATCGAACTGGCCTGTACGTGGCTGAAGACTCTCGGCTGCCGGGATGTGCTGCGCGAGATTGAACGCAGCATCGATTTTCTGATCGCTCGCGAGCGCGACGTCGATGACCGCCACCGCAGTATCCGGGCGGTCTTCGATTATTCGTGGAATTTGCTGTCGGACGAAGAACAGCGGGTGTTCCAGCGGCTGTCCATGTTCCGGGGGGGATTCGGCTATGAGGCGGCGCGTCAGGTGGCCGGGGCCACGGTGCCGCTGCTGTCGAACCTGATCGACAAATCACTGCTCTATCGCAACAGCCGGGGATGGTATGAGATTCACGGCCTGCTGCGCCAGTATGCCGGACAGCGGCTTGAGCGGATTGCCACCGATGCGATGAGCACGCGCAGCAGCATGGTGTCGGCCTGGGCGTCGCTGGTCAAAGGGAATTTCGAGCGAGTCCGTGAAATTGCCGGATATTTCCTGGATAATAAAGATGATCACAAGAGCATCTATGAGGAAGCCTTCGGCCTGTCCCTGTTAGGCGTGCTGGCCGGTATGGACGAAGATTATCTTCGCGCGCTCCAATTGTGCGAAGCCAGCCAGAACCTGTTTTCGCAGCACGACGAAATCGTCGATCCGATCGCTGCCGTGTTTACCCACCTGGGACTGGCAATTGCGTTCTGCGGGACCGGGTCCTATCCGCTGGCCCGCCAGCAGATTCTGGCCGCCCTACAAGTCGCATCCGAACTGCACGTCCCGGCGTTTGTGACGTTGTGCCTGCCCGTTGTGGCGATCATCCTGGCGCATGAGGTCGAGGTCGAAAGGGCCATCGAAGTCATGGCGCTGGCGTTTACGCATCCTGCCAGCACGCCCACCTGGATGGAGGAGTGGCCGGTGCTGGTGCGGCTGCGAGCGGATTTGCGATTGGAACTTGGCGCGGAATCATTCGGCGAAATCTGGAACCGGGGCATCCAGGCGGATCTCGAAACGGTGATGCATGATTTCGGGCAGGGAACCGGGGAGAAATAAATACTCCCATCCCTTGTCGGGGGCAGGGCACAGAAAACACCGCATATGATTCTTAGAAGTTACGCAGTTGGGAGGATGGCGTACTTGGGATGAGCCAAATAAAAGCCAACCGCCAGACGAATAATGTCGAGCTTGCTGTTGAAAATGGAGACGCGGGTGCGCCAACGATGCACTTCCAAGCGCAAGTAGG
>JAIOHO010000001.1 GCA_019912905.1 Anaerolineae bacterium | reverse complement strand
ATCGAGTACAGCGCCGTTGGCTGTCGCAAAATCCTCGACGATTTTCCGGAAGGCCGTCTGCGCTTCTTCGAAATATTCAGTACGATGAATGACGGTGAGCTTGCCTGCCGAACCTTCGGGCAGGGCCAGCGGCGTTGGAGTCGGAGCGTCCTGTGCCAGCGCAGTGACAATATTTCCACCGACTGCGGCGGCGGCACCGGCACCTGCTGCGGCGCGCAGAAAATCTCGACGACTCAGATCATTACGCTTCATAAGTACTTTCTCCTCAATAGTCTTTGTTCTAACAACCAGCAAAAGAATCGGAAGTCTGCGAAAGTGAGCTTCGACACTCAGGCAGATGACCGGCAGTGCCTCGGTAATGTAACCTCCTTTACTCGCTCCCTTCTGGATGTGCTTTAAGGCTGACTTCCAGCCTGCCAGCAAACCGGACCTGATCCGGGACTTCCCGCAGCCAAATTAGAGAAAAAACGCATCCACCTGCTGACTCCAGCAATCGAAACAGACAGCGACCCATGATTGCCGAGATAGTATTCAAAGACCTGGTCTTGAGAAGGCCCAGCAGTGTGGAGTAATGCGGCAGTGGGGCTGGACGCCTCATGTCGTCGATGTTGTGCGGTACACTCAGGTGAACTGCCATTAAAGATATTACAAACTCGCCATATTTTGCAAGTCGAAAATGCCCATAACCTTCCTATAAGCCTTGTTTACGAGAAAAACTACTCGGATTATGGGCATGCAGCATAACTTTCTGCTGTCGATGACACACCATTTTTACTGTTCTGGACTCAGGCACGCTCATCGGCGAGCAGGCAACCGCCCACCCGCCGCCAAAATCAGTATCCAGGTGGGTGAGTAAAATTTGACAAAAATCCGCGCCAGAAGTAGTATGAGAGCGCTCCCATTTAATAGTTGTAGTGCTGTGCATTGGGGAGTTTTTTGTAGAATTGTTTATGATCTATGACCCTGGAAGATATTGCTGAAAAAGCAGGTGTCTCGCGTTCGACCGTGTCCCGCGTGATCAATGATGATCCGCGCGTGAGCAAAGAAACTCGGGCGCGGGTATGGTCGGTCATCGAAGGCGAAGGCTTTGTGCCCGACCCGCTGGCCCGAGGCATGGTTACCCGACGGACCCAGGTCATCGGCGTCGTGATCCCCACCTCCCTCAGCGCGATCTTTCGTGATTCCGCCTATTTTCCGACGCTGCTCGACGGCATCGCCAAAGTCGTCCATTCACGCGACTATGGGATGCTCCTGTGGATCGCACAGGCCAGTGAGGAAGAACAACTCTTCCAGCAGCGCGTGCTCAAGAACCGGTTAATGGACGGCATGATCATTGCTTCGGCCACCACGGTCAACCAGCGCCCCTTCATTGATCATCTTCTGCGCCTGAATACACCGTTTGTGATGGTCGAACGAGCCGTGCACCGCTCCGATCAGGTGAGTTATGTCACTATCGACAATTTGCATGCGTCACAGGATCTTGTCAGCCATCTGGTTAAACTAGGTTATAAGCGCATCGCCACCATCACAGGCAATCTCGACAACGTCGATGGTCAGGACCGCCTGAAGGGTTATCAGAAGGCGCTGGAACAGGCACAGATACCTTATGACAGCAGTCTGGTAGTCGAGGGTGACTTCTCCAGTCAGTCTGGCTACGAGGGTATGAAAATCCTATTACAGTTACCGTGTCAGGTCGATGCTGTTTTCGCCGCCACGGATCTCACGGCAGTAGGCGCTTTTCAGGCAATTACCGAAGTTGGGCTGAGTATTCCAGGCGATATCGCGTTGGTGGGGTTTGATGACCTGCCTCATGCCTCACATATGACACCGCAACTGACGACCGTCTGGCATCCAATTCAGAAGAAAGGCGCTCAGGCAGCCCATGTTCTTCTCGATCTGATTGATGGAACATTGGCGTCGCCTCAACACATCCAGCTACCTACCCGGCTCGTCATTCGTGATTCGTGTGGCGCGGTCAAGCGCCAGGAGGTGAACTATAAGACAAACGGCACTTCGCTTGTGTAATTCTGAGGTTCCGCTGCTTCCTCGCAAAACCGAGGATGGATATTGATCCAGGTCGAATCTGCGACGCAGTGGGAAATCGGCTTTTAGCAAAATGAGTTTTTAGGTTGAAAGGATTTCCAGTATATGAATACCCGACGTTTCCGCCGTTCCTGGACGTTCGTGCTCCTGGGACTCGTCCTGATTGCGCTGACGGTCGCGCCCCTGGGTGCTCAGGATGCGCTCCCGCGCAATGAGACCCTGTATGTTGGTGGGTTCCAGTGGGGGCCGCCCAGCACCTTCAACCCGCTGACCTCCGGTGTAGCCTGGCCCAACGCCCTGAATAACTACATCTATGAGGCGTTGTTTGGGTTTAACGTCGCGACTGGCGCTCTTGACCCCATTCTGGCGAAAGACCTGAGCTTCACAGACGACACCACTGCCGTCATCACGTTGCAGGATGGCACAAAATGGCAGGATGGTACCCCGCTGACCCCCGACGATGTGGTCTACACCTACGAGCTTGCCAAGACTCACGAAGATCTCCAGTATGTGGTGTTCTGGGACTACGTCAACAGCATGACGGCCACCGGAGACCGCACTGTCGAGGTCAAGCTGAATCCTGATCGCCTGAACCCCGGGATCGTCAAATTCTACCTGGGGCGGCAGATGATCCTGCCCAAGCACATCTGGCAGGCACGCGAGGGCGGCGATACTTCCCTGTCGCAGGTGGTGGACATGGAACCCCTCGGCTCTGGCCCTTACAAACTGCTGGATTATTCCATCGAGCGCGTGGCTCTGGAGCGTGACGACAGTTACTGGGGTATCCCGGTCTTTGGAACACCTGCGCCCAAGTACATCGTTCACCCGATTTTCAACAGCAATGACGAAGGCAACCTGGCGTTGCAGCGCGGTGAGCTGGACGTATCTCAGCAGTTTGCGCCGCAGATCTGGCAGATGTGGGAAAACAACAGCCTGCCCGTAGGCACCTGGTACAAAGAAGAACCCTACTACGTCCCGGGCAACATCCCGCTGCTGCACATCAACATTCACAAACCGGGTCTGGACAATGTCCTGGTCCGCCGGGCACTAGCTTACTCGATCAATTACCCGCAGATTGCGGCGACCGCCATGTCGCGCTACTCCGCTCCTGCACAGTCCAGCCTGATCCTTCCCACAGGCGGCGAAGCAAAATTCTTCAACGCTGACCAGGTCGCTGAGCTGGGTTGGGAATACAACCCAGACAAGGCCAAGGAAATCCTCGAAACCGAACTCGGCGCAACCAAGGGCAGTGATGGCATCTACGTGCTGCCCGATGGCACGCGGCTTGGCCCATACACGGCCATGGCGACGTTCGGTTGGACGGACTGGCTGACGGCAATCGAAATCATGGCCCAGAACGCAACCGAAGCCGGTATCGAAGTCAACACGGAATTCCCGGAATTCCCAGTCATCAACGCCCGCCGCAACAACGGCGACTTCGACATGCTGATCTGGACACACTCAGGTGCCTCACCCTCCAGCCCCTGGCAGCGCTTCCGCGATGCCCTGGACGACCGAGGGGTCCCCGCCTTTGGTGAACAGGCCTTCTGGAACTGGGGCCGCTTCAGCCACCCGGATGTCCCGGCGCTGCTCGACCAGGCCGCTGCGACCACCGACGAAGCCACTCAGAAGGAACTCTTCAGCCAGTTGGACAAGATTTTCCTGGAGAATATCCCAGAAATCCCGCTGATGTACCGTCCGCTGGAATTCTACGAATACAACGAAACCTACTGGACGGGCTTCCCGAATGAGAGCAATCCAGTAGCACCGCCGCAGCAGCAGCAGGCCGGGGTCGAACTGCTCTACATCATCAAACCCAAATGACCGTTCTGGATCAGCTAGCACCTGAGCGGGGAAGAGAAAAAGTAGAGTCTCGCACCCGACTATGGTACAGTTGATACAAACACCTATTTGAGTACTCGTGAGCAGCTCCTTTGGGGGCTGCTCACCACTCAGGTTAATATTATGACTAGATTTCAGCGTTATCTCCTGAATAAGGCGTTCTGGTTCTTTCTGGCCTTCTTCATCGCGTTAATTTTTAACTTCCTGCTGCCGCGCTTGATGCCCGGAAATCCGGTGGACGCCATCGTCGGCCAGATGGCTACCGGTGGAGGACTCAGCGGTGAGGCGCAACAGCGCATTTATGCGGCCTACATCGCCGAATTTGGTCTTGACCAACCGATTACCAGCCAATTCGTGACCTATGTGAGCAGGCTGGCACAGGGCGACCTGGGGATCTCCTTCGCCCGCTCACCGGCCCGTGTTCAACAATTAATTGGTCAGGCGCTGCCCTGGACCATTGCGCTCCAACTACCTGCCATTATCATCGGGTGGACTCTGGGCAACATACTCGGGGCGCTGGCTGCCTACAAGAAGGGCTGGCTGGACCGCGGCTTATTCCCGACCTCCATGTTCATTTCGAGTATGCCCTATTACTGCCTGTCCATCATCTTGCTGTATGTGCTGGCGGTCTTCTGGCCTATCTTCCCGGCTGGCGGGGGCTACAGCTATGCGCTGACGCCCGCGTTGAACTGGACCTTCTTCAGCAGCGTGATGGAACATTACTGGCTTCCATTTTTGTCGCTGGTTGTCATTTTTGTCGGCGGCCAGGCGATCGGCATGCGGGCTATGTCCATCTATGAACTGGATGCCGATTACGTGCGCTTTTCCCGCAGCCTGGGCGTCGATGACAATCGAATCATCGCCTATATCTTCAGGAACGCCATGCTGCCGCAGGTGACTGGCCTGGCCCTGGCAATTGGCTCACTGGTCAGCGGCGCGCTGATCACCGAAATCGTCTTTGGCTACCCGGGGATCGGCAGTTTACTCTTCAGTTCGATCCGGCAGAATGATTATCCGGTCATTCAGGGGGTCACGCTGTTAATCATGATCGCTGTCCTGACCGCGAATTTCCTGGTCGATATTACCTACGGCTTCATTGACCCTAGAATTCGGGCCAGAGCATCTGGAGATTGATAAGGGAGATCCTATGACCGCTATTCCACAAGAGCAAACGGGCGGGCAGATGTTCATGGCCGGCCTCAAGCGCACCCGCAACACGATGTCACTTCTCAACCCGCGCTTTATGTTCGGCCTGGTCCTGCTCGGGTTCCTGCTGTTTTTCGGCATCTTCGGCCCATTCATCTTCAACAAAACAGACCCGATGAAGTTTGTCGGCATGCTCTACGACCCGCCCTCGGCAACCGCCTGGCTCGGCACGGATAACTTTGGCCGAGACGTCTTTACCCAGCTCATGTTCGGCATCCGCACCTCTCTGATGATTGGCATCATTGCCGGAACCGTTGCCACCCTGATTGGCGTGCTGATCGGCACGGTGGCGGGCTATACCGGCGGCATGGTCGAAGAAGTCTTGATGGCGCTCACCAATATTGTGATTACGATCCCCTCGATTGTGATCCTGATTCTGCTGTCCATTGCCTTCAAAACCCGGTCTCTGCTCGTCATGGGCATCATTATCGGTGTGACCACCTGGCCGTGGACCGCGCGCGCCGTGCGTGCGCAAACCAGCAGCTTGCGCACCCGGGAGCATGTCGATGTCGCCCGTCTGTCGGGCACACCGACACTGGGATTGATCTTCTGGGAAATCATCCCGTATATGTTGTCCTACATCGTGATGGCCTTCGTCCTCCAGCTCAATTCCGGCATCCTCCAGGAAGCCGCGTTGAGTATGTTAGGGCTGGGCATTGATAAGGGCATTTCGCTGGGCATTATGCTCCAATGGGCGCTACTGTGGGAATCAGTCCGCACTGGGGCGTGGTGGGCCTTCATACCCCCCACGTTGCTGCTGACGCTTATTGCCTTCTCACTGCTGCTGCTGCAATCCAGTATCGATGAAATATTCAATCCCCGTTTGAGAAGATCATGAGCGGAACAGCTACTTAGAGGGTTCGACTAGGATGATCGTAAAAAATGTCAAGGCTTATTATGTAAGCGGTTCTGGTCCCGATGTAAAAGCGGTCGATAATGTCTCGCTGTCAATTCTGGAAGGCGAAATCTTTGGCATCGTCGGCGAATCAGGCTGCGGTAAATCAACTCTGGCCTCGGTGATGTCGCTGACCGCCGGACGCACACTCAAAGTGAAGGATGGAGAAATTATCCTCAATGGGCAGTCGCTCCCCCTGACGGACCGATCCAGAGTCCCTAAGGAATGGCACGGGACGATGGTCGCCCTGCTGCCGCAGCGAGCCATGAACTCGCTCAACCCAACCGCGCGTGTTCGGGACCTCGTCATTGACGTGATGCACGCACACCATCCTGAAATTCGGCCTGCGGACGCCGTCGAGCGGGCGCGTGAGCGGTTGGAGCAGCTTGGGCTGCCGGTGCGGGTTCTGGAGAGCTACCCGCACCAACTGAGCGGTGGCATGCGCCAGCGCGTCATCGCGGTCATTTCGACCCTGCTCAACCCTCATGTCCTGATTGCCGATGAGCCGACCTCGGCGCTGGACGTGTCGTCGCAGCGGCAATTGATTGTGCTGCTCCAGCAGCTGCTGGAACACCAGTTCATTTCGCGCATCGTCTATATTACCCATGACCTGCCGATGCTGAGCAATTTCGCGGATCGCATCGCCGTGATGTACGCCGGTAAGATTGCCGAAATTGGCCCGACTGTAGAGATTGTCGGGCGGCCCAAGCACCCTTACACCCAGGCTCTGATCGGATCGACACTGGACCTCGATCCCCGCCTCAGAGGAAGCCAGGTCAAAGGGATTCCTGGCGCACCACCCGACCTGCGCTATCCACCAGGCGGCTGCCGGTTCCATCCGCGCTGCCCGCATGTCATGAATATTTGTTCGATTGAGGAACCACCCGCAATCGGCACGGAAGAACGCTTCGCGGCCTGCTGGTGGGTTAAGGACCAGGTGGACAAGTTGAGCGTGGAGGGAGCCGCATCATGAACACGACGAAACCCGAAGCCCCTATGCTCGAAACGCGAGACCTTTCGCGCGCATTCGGTCATGGTGATCATATGGTGCGCGCCGTCGATCGTGTATCGTTCAGCATGCAGACCGGCGAGATTGTGGCCGTGGTTGGCGAGAGCGGCAGCGGCAAATCCACACTGGCGCGCCTCTTACTGCGGCTGCTCGACCCGACCGGCGGCCAGATCCTGCTGCATGGACAGGATGTCACCACCCTCCACCACCGGGGAGAACTCAAAACATACTGGCAAAAAGTTCAGGGTGCTTTCCAGGATTCGTTCGCGGCCTTCAACCAGTTTTACACCGTGCGCCGCTCCCTGGAAAAAGCGCTCAATGTCCTGGATGTGAGTCTCTCCAAAAGCGACCGCACCCAGCGCATCGAGACGTCACTGCGTGAAGTTGGTCTCGACCCGGCAGATATTCTGGACAAATGGCCGCATCAGTTGTCCGGTGGGCAGTTGCAGCGCGTGATGATTGCGCGGGCGCTGGTCGTCGGCCCGGAACTGTTGATCGCCGACGAACCAACGAGTATGCTGGATGCCTCACTCCGCGTCACCGTGCTGAATCTGCTGCTGGATCTGCGCAAAAGCCACAACATGAGCATCCTGTTCATTACGCATGATCTCGGCCAGGCCAACTATCTGAGCGACCGAATTCTGGTGATGTATCGAGGTGAGCTGGTCGAACAAGGCCCAGTGGAGCAGGTGCTGGCGGATCCGCAGCATGAATATACTCAGCGACTGCTGGCCGACGTGCCCCGGCTGCGCGGAAAGAGCGGCGTCCCGGCATAATTCGCGGCGAAATGGCATCTATCCTTATAGAATCTAGAAGTTACGCAGTTGAAGAAGACAAGCTAAAATCAGCGGCATGAACGCACCGAAATGTACCGAATACGACTACATCAACTTTCTGGTGGCCGCACAGCAAGTCTTTAGCGCGGTAGAAGCGGCCCGCAGCCATCCCGAC
>JAIOHO010000037.1 GCA_019912905.1 Anaerolineae bacterium | reverse complement strand
TTACCACGCCGATAAGCCAGGGTGGTGATTCCGGGTCGTTGATTGTGGATGGCACCGAGAATAAAGCCGTGGGCCTGCTGTTCGCCGGGTCGCCCCAGGCGACGATCTTCAACCCGATTCAGGAAGTGCTTGACGCGCTGCAAGTCAATATCTAGCCAAGAGTCGCAGCCCCGAGTCGCGGGTCTATGATTGGCGGTGCTGAACACGCGGTTCGGTTTCCCAGGAAAGATGCTGCTGTGGGCATCCGGGAAGCTGAACCGCCCCGAACGACGGACGGACCACTCGTCAGCAGGAACGGGGATTTGAGACGATCTGGAGGGAATCATGGCGGAAGAGAGGACCGAACGCGCCCAGGCGGTGCAGGCCAGGCATACGGATGAACTGATGGCGAAAGCGCACGTGCAGGGTGTGGCGGTGGGGCTGGCAAAAGAAGCGGGCCAATACACCGGTGATGTAGCGATTGTCGTGATGGTGGACCAGAAAGTGCCTGTCGATCAGCTCGCGCCGGAGGATGTCATTCCCCACGAATTGGAGGGCGTGCGCGTGGACGTTCAGGAGATGGGCATCTTCAGCGCACAGTAAGCGCTTGCCCGACGATTACCATATCCGCACTCGCAGAATTGCGGCTCGTGCGCTAGAGTCTGTAGCGAACGAGACAGTTCCTCCGCATCGACGAGGGAGATATGGTTTATGTCGAAACGCGCATTTTCTGGCCTGGGCCTGTTGCTGGTGCTGCTGCTGGCCGCCTGTAACCTCAACACCGCCCCGAATAATGCCAGTGTGCCGATCACAGGTGCGCCGGGCGTACAGATTGTGTCGCCGCTGCCTAACGCGACCTATCTGGAAGGGGTGCCCGTCAATATCCAGGCGCTGGTGACGAATGCCGGAGCCGATCTTGATCGAGTCGATATTTCGGTAGACGATACGATTGTGTCGTCGCTGACTGCACCCAATGAAGCCGGGACACCCTCCTTCAGCATCGCCGAAACGTGGCCTGCGGCAGGTGCTGGCGCACACACGATTACGATTGTTGCCTCGCGCAGCGATGGGACGGCCAGTCCACCCGCCTCGGTGACGATTTCGGTCGTCAGCCAGGTGGTGCAGCCTCAGACCCAGCCCACCCAATCCAGCGGAAGCAGTAACTCCACCACCAACGGCGGCGATCAGTCCAATACCTCGACCGATGGCTCCCAGGCGCAGCCGACCGCGAAACCGACCGATGTGCCGCAGCCCACCGAACCGCCGCCGCCGACTAATACACCAACGCCAGATAAACCGATGGCGAACTTTACCACTGGCGTGAATGTCCGCCGGGGGCCGGACACGCTGTTTAACCCGCCCATCGGCAGTTATGCCGCCGGGGACAGTGCCGAGGTGCTGGCCGTAAATTCGGCCCGCACATGGTATAAGGTGCGTTACTACAACAGCGAAGGCTGGGTGTTCGGCAACCTGCTGACCGTTTCGGGCAACGCCGACAGCCTGGCGATTGACGAAGGTCCGCCCAAACCAACTCTGACACCGACCCCGGTTCCGGCGACCGCAACACCGCAGATCAAGGTCAATCTGGTGGCGGGCAATATCACCACCGATCCGTCGGATAAAGCGTGCGGCAAGACCTTTAAGATTTACATTGACATCGCTAACTTCGGCGAGACTCGGTCGCCCAGCGGTTCGATTGCGATCGAAGACTCGGCCAAGGGGTCGGTCACGCGCACGACCGGTTCCTTCCCGGAAATTGACCCTGGCAAGACCATCAACGTGGGGCCGATCCCGCTGACGGTGGACACCAACTTCGGGGTGGAACATACCCTGGCGTTGATCCTCGATCCCAATAACTCGATCCCCGAGACCAACGAGGGCGACAACCGGGGTGAGCGGAAGTACACGCTTTCCAAAGGCGACTGCTGATCCTGTACTTCTCCATAATATCAAACACCCCTGCTCATCATCGGGTAGGGGTGTTTTTGTGCCGATATTTTTATCTTTTGCGCTGTTGCTTCTGCCATTTCTTCACTGCCGCCAGCGCCTCCGGCGTGCCGATTTGTTCCAGAGCATCCGCAGCGTCACTACGGATATATTCATACTCATCTTCAAGGGCAGCGATGGGCGGCTCAACGATTCGCACATCTTCAATGTACGTTAGGGCGTTGACGGCACTGTGACGGATAACCTCATTACTGTCCTTGAGGGCAGCGATGAGCGGTTCGACGGCGCGCATGTCAGCAATTTCTCCAAGAGCATCAGCAGCACTTCTACGGACATCATCATCTTCATCCTTGAGGGCAGTGATGAGTGGTTCGACGGCGCGTACATCTCGAATTTCGCCCAGGGCGTAGGCAGCGCTGCTGCGAACAGTCCAATCTGCGTCTTTGAGGGCGTCAATCAGCGGTTCGATGGTTCGCGTATCCCTAATTCCCCCCAGGGCACTGGCAGCACTGCTGCGAACATCCCCATTTTTGTCTTTGAGGGCAACGACAAGTGGTGCAACAGCGCGTGCATCTCCAATGCGGCCCAAAGCAATTGCAGCATTCTCGCGCGCATGATGATTTTCGTCCTTGAGGGCAAGTGTGCTATATTTGTAAACCAGCACGTTGTACAACATCAGATGAATAAAACGGAACGAACCTGTTTCGATTGAGATCAGGATGTGCATTTGTCGCGTCAGCTTTGCAAAGCTGACCAATTCACTCTGGTTGAGTACCTTATCCTGCTCATAAGGTGATATAATGTTGGTTGTACCCCACAAGCTTGCTGCGTCCTGCGTTGCCAGTTTACCTAGAATGTCAAGTATCTCCTCTAACGAAAACGCTAAATCCGCATTGACCTTCTTGCTCTCATGTTCGTATCGTTTCTCGATATACCCCAGGAAAATTCGGTCACGCAAATCAAGCGCGTTGTTCAGTTGAGTCAACTGTATGCGCTCCTCAGCGCTCATATCTTGATAGGCGAACGCGAAAAAGCTCATTAGCAGCGGCGTGGTTGTGATCTCCCAAAGGTGCTCATCTTCCCGGATCAACCGCCACAATTCCGGTTGATCGGCCAGGTAACCAGCCATCTGCTTTTCGCTCAGCGATTGTAGTGTAATCGCACCATCCAGCACCGCTTTTTCACCTCGCGCGACCATATCGTTGTATTCTTCGATACGGCTGGTCATCAGGATTTGATTGCTAATTGGCGACACCTTGATGAACCGCAGGCGCGGGTCATATTTTTCGCCGCCAGGTTTTGTTGGATCAATAGGGCGCTCTCGCCCAAGTTCGTCCAGCCCATCCAGTAGAAGCAGTGCCCGACCTTGTTCGATTTCTTGCTGCACGGTGGCTTTGTCCAACCCATAGGTTTCCGCCAGCCAGTCGGCCAGCGGTGGTTGGGTTTCCGGGTTCCAGGTCGGAATGAGGCCGAACAGCGGTAAAGGTTTGGTCGGGTCTTCCAGGCGGGCTGCATACGCTTCGCGCGCATAGGCCATCAGGGTGATCGTCTTACCCGCGCCTGGCGCCCCCATTAGCAGCACACGATGGTTGTAATACTCAAATGCCTCGGCAAAGGTGTCGAAATCCGTCTTTTCTTCGACTTGCTCAGGTTCTACATTGCGGCCCATCGTCACCCCCGACATCGCCAGTTGGAAGACGTCCAACGGTTTCGTCTGGGCTTGGTGTTTGGGCGCATTCACCGCATCGGGTGTGGCGGTACTGCGCAGGTCGATCTGCCGGATGATGCGCTGCTGCAAGCCTGTGATGATGCTCTGGAGCGCCGTTTCGAGGTAGGGACGGAAAGTGTCTTCGGGCTGATTGCCCGGTTCGTTTTGCAGACGGGGATCATTCAGAATTTCGATCAGGCGGTTAAGTGCTTTTGCTTTGTCCTCAAAATATTTCAGACACTCGTTGTTGATGATGTGTATATGTGGCACAACATTCTTTGTGCAAAGCAAGGAAATGACCGGCTTTTTGATCACCAGCGCGTATTGAATCTCGCGCCGCACAAAGCTGTTGTTACGCTTGCTATCTTCGGTCACGCAGACGACAACATGCGACGATTTTTCAATTGCTGCTTCAATATCCGCTGTAAAATCTTGGTCGGGATGCAGATCGCGCGTGTCACGCCAGGTCGCATAGCTGCGCGCTTCCAGTTCGCGCTGCACCTCGGCGACGTAGTCATTGCCATCGTTGCGGGAGTAACTGAGAAAGATTTGCGCCATGTCCGATGCGGTGTTTTGTCAGGATGCTTATTCGCTCATGTTACCACGCACCGGATAGTTGTGCATCAAAGCAGGCTTACAGCCGGTCGTCTCAGCTTTTTCGCCTGATGGCCTGGTCCCAGGGTTTCTTGGCCTGACCGGTGTAGCCCATGTCGCGCAGCCGCTGGATTTCCAGCTTTTCGAGGGTATCCGCTACGGCACCGTAATCGGCTGCGGGGATTTTGTGGTCCACGCTGCGTTCGTCGCGGTAGACGTAGCCGACGCCGCCGCACCAGTCACAGTCGCCGGTCTGCCCGTCTTCTTCGAACCAGCCGTAGCCTTCACATGAGACACAACGCACAATCTGCATCCTCAGCCTCCGGTTGCGCCGACAGGGATATCGACCGGGACATACTCATTTTCGTTCCACCACAGCGGATAGCCGTACCACTCCTGCTTGAAGTAGGCGTCCATAATGCGCCGGACGATGGGCGCGGCGACATCGGCCCCTTCGCGGCTCTGCTCGGCCATGACGACGACCGCGATTTCCGGGTTGTCCGCCGGGGCGTAGGCGACAAACCAGGCATTGGGGTAGCGGTTGGTCTGGGCGGTGCCAGTTTTGCCGCAGGCGATATAAGCCGCGTCGCCAAATGAGGAGAAGCCGGTGCCCAGGTCTTCATCCTGAGTCACGCCGCACATGCCCTTATGGACGATGTCGAGTGTCTGTTCGCTCAGGTTTATGTCATCCACGACTTCGGGCTGAAACTCGGTTTTCAGGGGTGTGAAGTCCGTCCCGCCGATGCGCTCCACCAGATAGGGTTGATAGACGCTGCCGCCGTTGGCGACACCTGCGACCAACCGCACCATCTGAATGGGCGATACCTGGACGTCCCCCTGGCCGATGGCATTGTTGATGGCTGCCGAGACATTGCCCGGCACTGGCAGCGAACCGCCGGCTTCTGTGCCGTAATAGTCGATCCCGGTGGGGCGGCCCAGCCCCATGTGCCGCGAATGCTCGACCAGCGAACTGGGGGAGATTTCGTTGAAC
>JAIOHO010000410.1 GCA_019912905.1 Anaerolineae bacterium | reverse complement strand
CCCTGGATGAAGCGATGACCCTGGAAGTGGGTCCGTCCGGTTCGAGTCAGGTGTACGCCGTGTTCGAGGCCGCCTCCGGCGCAGTCGTGGACATCTGGGCCTCGACCACCGGCGAGGACGATGTGGCCGTCAGTCTGATGGGCGTAAGCGGGCAGGAAATCGACCGGGATGACGACGATGGCAGCGACAACAATGCCCTGCTGCGCCGCGTCGTGCTGCCGGACACCGGGTTCTACCTCGTCCGCGTGGACCAGTCCTATTCCGATGAGCCGATGACCAGCAACGTCACCGTCACGGTCAACGCCTCCGAGCAGTTGTATCTGAGCGCCGAGCCGCAGCCGCTGGTGCTGGGCGACGGGGAGGGACAGATCGGCACCGAGGTCTACACAATGGAGGTCAAAGCAGGCGTCACCTACCGCCTGATCTTCACCATCGAGCCGAATCCCGATGAGGAAATGGGGATCAAGGTAGAACTGCTGGATACGGACCGCTTCTTTGATCCTGAGCTGGACGTGCAGCATGCGACCGGCGTGAGCTGGGATTTCCTGCCCACCAGCAGCGGAACCATCCGGGTGGACGTGCATCCGACCCTGTTTGCCAACGATCTGCACAGCATCGAGTACACCGCCGCGCTCGAAGTGATCGAAGCCAAGTAAGTAATTCCTTCCACGATTCATCACAGGGCCGGGACACGGGTTCCGGCCTTTTTGATCCATTACGAGTCTCTTAAACAGTAATCGTCAGATTTGCGGCCATGACAAATTTAGGCAAGAATATTCTTAATACAGAACGAAGCCATATTTGTCTTGCTCGATTTGAAAAGTATTTACACGGAGAAACCATGAGCACCCTAAATTATGTCAAGCCGGAAAAAATAAGCCTTAAGTTACACCCTGAACTCAATGAAAAGTGGCTTCAAGATCGTATAGCCGAAGACCCTTCCATTCTTGGTCTCGGCGATCTTATATTAAAGGACAAGGAGCGGCTTCAGCCGCATGCGGGAAGACTTGATCTCTTGTTTCAAGATGCTGAGTCGAATCAACGGTACGAGGTGGAAATCCAGCTGGGGAAAACTGACGAATCACATATTATACGGACCATTGAATACTGGGATATTGAGCGAAAGCGCTATCCTCAATATGACCATACAGCAGTAATTATCGCAGAGGATATTACAAGCCGATTTATCAATGTTATCAGTCTGTTCAATGGTTTTATACCTCTTGTAGCGATTCAACTTCAGGCCCTCAAAATTGGGGATAACATGTCGCTGGCATTTAGCACCGTGTTAAATGAAATGCGACTAGGTTTGGTTGAAGAAGATGAAGAGGTCCAAGAGACTACGGATCGAGATTACTGGGAGAAAAGAGCAAACAAGTCAACCGTTCAAATAGTTGATGAGCTTCTCGAAATTCTGAAACAGCTAGATAATGATCTCGCACTAAAATACAACAAATTCTACATTGGCTTGGTCAAAAATGGGCAACCAAACACCTTTGTAGTGTTTCGTCCTAAAAAAGACTGGCTTAGACTTGAGCCACGTCTTGAGCAAACGGATGAGCTTCAATCTCGACTAACTGAAGAGGGATTAGACGTAATGGAATATGATCGACGATGGGGCAGATATCGCATAAGGTTGACGAAGAGCGACATGAAACAACACAAGGAATTCGTAACCGAACTCCTGAAGTTAGCATATCGTGAAGCGAATCTCTGAAATTGCGAGATAATCAAATCAGTCATCGGTTGACGTTCGGACTTATACAAAGAACAACACCATTATCGTTCACACAGAAAAGACAATCGCATGAGCGAACCCTTTGAGATTTTTGACGAGCGTTTCCAGGCCCTGCTGCGGCCCGAGTCGAAGCTGAAAAAACTGGCGGACGGCTGCATCTGGGCGGAAGGCCCGGTGTATCTCCCGGCGGGCTACGTGGTCTGGAGCGATATTCCCAATAACCGCATGCTGCGCTGGAATGAACACGACGGCAGCGTGGAGACGTTTCGCCAACCGTCGAATTACACCAATGGCAACACGCTGGATTTACAGGGGCGGCTCGTCACCTGCGAGCACGGCGGACGGCGCATCAGCCGCACCGATTCGGACGGCACGGTCGTCACCGTTGTCGATAATTATCAAGGTAAAAAATTCAACTCCCCCAACGACGTCGTCGTCAAATCCGATGGCACCATCTGGTTCACCGATCCGCCCTACGGCATCCTGCCGGGTACGAAGGAAGGCTATGCCAGCGACCCGGACCTGGACGGCTGCTACGTCTTCCGGCATGATCCGGCCTCCGGCGAAACGACGCTGGTCGTGGATGACATGGTCAAACCCAATGGGCTGGCCTTCTCACCCGATGAGCAGCGCCTGTACGTCGCCGATACCGGCGCGTCACATGACTCCAGCGTGCTGCGCGTCATCCGGGTCTATGACGTGATCGACGGGAAATCGCTGGCGAATGGGCGCGTGTTCTGCCACATCGACCCCGGCATGGCCGATGGCTTCCGCTTCGACCAGAACGGCTACCTGTACACCAGTTCCGAGGACAGCATTCAGGTCTATACCGAAGCCGGTGAGCGCATTGGCAAAATCTACGTGCCGGAAAAGATCGCCAACTGTGCGTTTGGTGGGCCGGATAAGAATCGCCTGTTCATCGTGGCGACGACGTCGCTGTACGTCATCGACCTGAACACACGCGGGATTTAGCAGTCGATCGT
>JAIOHO010000409.1 GCA_019912905.1 Anaerolineae bacterium | reverse complement strand
TCCTGAATGTGTTCGTCCAGCGCGTGGGCTACATCCCAGAATTCGCCGCGCAGGTAGATGTAAACCGCAGTCGCCTGGATCGCATAGGCGCAGATCATAGCCCCTTCGATCAACTGGTGCGGGTTCGTTTCCATGATCTCGCGGTCTTTGAACGTGCCGGTTTCGCTCTCATCCGCATTGACCGTCACGTACTTGACCGGCTCGCTCTGCGGGATAAAGCTCCACTTTACGCCGGTCGGAAAGCCCGCGCCGCCGCGCCCGCGCAGATTGGAAGCCTTGACTTCCTCAATCACTTCGGCGGGCTTCATGCTCAGGGCCTTCTTCAGCCCTTCGTAGCCGCCGTTTTTGACGTAAACATCGTATTGGTCCAGATCGGGAATTTCCCGGCCTCGCAGCAAAATGTGCATAGCCACACCTGTTTATTTCTTGCTTGTCTGTTGTTCGAGTTCCGCGCGTTTCTCTTCGACGAAGGCCTTCATCTTTTCCATATCCAGGTTTTCCATGTAGTGGAAATTGCACTGGAGCATCGGCGCTTTGTCACAGGCCGCCAGGCACATCACATGTTCGACGGTAAACAGGCCGTCATCGGTCGTGCCGCCTTCTTCGACCCCCAGATAGGCTTTCAGTTCCTTATGAAACTCGTCGGCACCCTTCAGCGCGCAGGGCAGATCAGTGCAGACTTGCAGCCAGTACTTGCCCTTGGGTTTTTCGGAGTACATCGTGTAAAAACCGGCGATGGATTTGACCTGAGTCGGGTCCATCTCGCACAGGTCCGCCACTTCCTGAATCGCTTCAGGGCTGACCCAGCCATATTCTTCCTGGGCGATGTACAGCAGCGCCATCACCGCCGAGCGTTTGTCGGGATATTTGCCGAAATGTTTCTGGATGCGCGCTTCGTATTTCTTGTCCTTGATCGACATGGTTCTTCCTTAACGGTCGGAATCGCCCAGCACGACATCGACACTGCCGATGATGGCGACGAGATCGGCGATAAAGTGCCCCTGCGACATGACAGGCAGCGCGCTGATATGGATGAGCGAGGGAGTCTTGAAATGTACACGGCGCGGCTTGGTGCCGCCGGTGCCATGCAGATAGCAGCCGATTTCACCGCGCGGGCTTTCAATCGCCACATAGACTTCTTCATCCGGGGCCGAAAAACCTTCGGTCCACAGCTTGAAGTGATGGATCACCGCTTCCATGCTGCGGCCCAATTCGCTGCGCGGCGGCGGCACATACTTGCGGTCGTCCGAGCGGAACGGCCCCTTGTCCGTCAGCCGCTGGTAGCCCTGCTCCAGAATCTTCACACATTCGCGCAGTTCCAGCACGCGGCACAGGAAGCGATCATACACGTCGCCATGTTCGCCCAACGGCACGTTGAACTCGAAGGTTTCATAACCACTGTAGGGCATCGCCTTGCGGATGTCCCAATTGACGCCGCTCCCGCGCAGGCTTGGGCCGGTTACCCCCCAGGCCAGTGCCACTTCGGGGTCAAGCACGCCGATCCCCTGCGTGCGATCAATCCAGATGGGGTTGTTCCGCAGCAGCGCCTCAAAATCGTCAATCACGCGGGGGAATGTATCCAGAAAGACGCGCAGGGCTGGCTTGAAGTCGGGCGTAATATCGCGCCAGACACCACCGGGGCGGATATAACTGCCCATCATGCGCTGGCCGCCGAGCATCTCCAGCATTTCCAGGATTTTTTCGCGTTCGCGGAAGGCATACAGCATGACGCTCATCGCGCCCATATCAATGGCGTGCGTGCCCAACCAGACCATGTGGCTGGCGATGCGCTGAAGTTCCAGCACCACCACCCGGATGAGCCTGGCACGCTCGGGGACATCCAGATCGACCAGCTTCTCCACTGCCATGCAGAAAGCCATGTTATTGGAAAGCGGCGACAGATAATCCATCCGGTCGGTCAGTGTCACGCCTTTTTCGTAAGTCTTGGCTTCGATGTTCTTCTCGATGCCCGTGTGCAGGTAGCCCACATCGGGCATGGCGTTGACGATCCGCTCACCGTCCAATTCGAGCAGCAAACGCAGCACACCATGCGTGCTGGGATGGTGCGGCCCCATGTTCAGCAGCATCGTCTCGCCGGTGAAGGCCCGCTCGGATACCAGCCCCTTGAGCTGCTCGATGTTGCCTTCCCACTTGCCTTCCTGAATATAGCTATCGGGCGATTGTACAACTGCCATGATTCGCTCCAATTACTCTTCAGCCAGGGGCTTGTGCTTGAGAATCTCTTCGACATTAAAGGAGAACTGGACCTGTTCGTACCCCAGCGGATAATCGCGGCGGTGCGGATGCCCGTCCCAATCTTCCGGCATCAGCAGGCGGCGCATATCGGGATGCCCCTGGAAATGGATGCCCATCATGTCGAAGATCTCGCGCTCCAGCCAGTTCGCGCCCGGCCACACCGTCGTCATGGTCGCCACTTCCGGTTCTTCTTCCGGCACAAACACCTTCAGCCGCAGGCGGCGGTTGTACAGCATCGAATAGAGATGATAGGACACCCCGAACCGCTCTGGCCGATTGTATTCGGGGTAATAATCGACAGCGCTGATGTCGGACAGGAAATTGTAAACCAGGCCAGGGGTATCGCGCAGGTACTGCGCAGCTTTTACGATTTGTGAGGCTTGGATAATGAGGGTCGTTTCGTCCCGAAACTGTTTGGCATCCAGCAGTGCATCTGGCATCGCCCGTTTGACGGCCTCAACCGGGTCGAGTGGAGGTGGAATTTGCATAACCGAAAAGCTCCTTTACGCCCAGTCAGCAATCGTTTCGCTCTGAACCTTCTGGTGCAGAGTGAGGATGCCGTGCAGCAGTTGTTCCGGGCGGGGCGGGCAGCCGGCGACATACACGTCGACCGGGATGATCTCGTCTACACCCTGAACCACCGCATAGTTGTTGTAGACGCCGCCGCACGAGGCACAGTCGCCCATCGAAATCACCCACTTCGGATCGGCCATCTGATCGTAAAGCTGGCGCACCACCGGCGCCATTTTGCGCGTCACGCGGCCAGATACAATCAGTAAATCCGCCTGCCGGGGGGTAGCGCGGTTCAGTTCCATACCAAAGCGGGACAGATCATAATGGGAACACTGCGTACTCATATACTCGATTGCGCAGCAGGCCAGACCAAACAGAAGCGGCCACATCGCGCCCGTGCGCGCCCAGTTGACCGCTTGATCCAGGGTGGTGGTGACGACACCCAGGTTACCGAGTTTTGATGTTACTCCCATTCCAATGCTCCCGATTTCCACTCGTAAATGAGTCCAACAGTAAGAATGAGGGTGAAAATGCCCATCGTAATCAGGCCATACACCGCCAGCTCGCGGAAGATCACCGCCCAGGGGAGGAAGAAAATGACTTCAATATCGAAGAGGATGAACAGCACGGCGACCAGATAAAACTGCACCGGCAGGCGGCGTACTGCTGGGCCAATCGGCTTCATGCCGCTCTCGTAAGGCGCGGCTTTGCGGCTGGATGGACGTTGAGGCCCGAAGATGCGCGAGATGAATAAAATCAGAAGGGCTACGAGAAACGATATTACAAGAAGCGCAGTAATGGGGGCGAATGATTCAAGCGCCATGGACGTCTCCAACCGATTGTTCAATTTGGAGCAAATAAGAGCCTACAAAGATTAGCATATCTCCATGTCAGTGTCAAATATAACGCATCCATCGGATTTCGCTAACGAATATCCGAATTTTCAGCGGAATCAGGCTCATTTTACAGCGGTTAAATCTGCGCTTCTGTGACTAAAGTTTGCTTTGGGCCGTCGGACGGTCAGCGGTACAATCCGCCTTCACCACCGAGACAGGAGAACCTTACGATGGCAGTCATCCGCAACAGCACCGCGATCCCCGGCGGTACCCCCGGGCTGAATGGCTACCTGGCCCGGCCAGGCGGTGACGAGGCCCGGCCCGGTCTGGTGGTCATTCATGAAATCTTCGGGCTGAACGACGATATTCGCGGCATTGCCGAACGGCTTGCGCAGGAAGGTTATG
>JAIOHO010000408.1 GCA_019912905.1 Anaerolineae bacterium | reverse complement strand
GTCAATGGAGAACGCGCGACCAGCGGCCTGAACCGGCTGCTGCTGCAAGAATATGGCCTCGAAGCCAACGATGACGCGCTGATCGAAACGTGGTTCGGGCGCGATCAATTTCGCTCTCCGGCGACCATGTGGACCAGCAGTCAACCGGAAAACAGGGTGCGGCATCCGGTGGTGGAACCGCTGGCGCGTTACGACGTGCCGGTGTACGTATGGGCGGCGCGCAGCGTGCAAGTCCATCCGTTCGTGGCCGATGCCGAAGCCTATCCGCTGATCTTCACCGACACGACGTTCGGCGAGACCAACCGCAACAGTTTTCGCAACCTGGAGCCGGAGCCGGTGGAACTGAACATCGGCGCGGACACCCAGGGCCGCCTGCTGATCGGCGGCATCGGCGAAAATTTACTCACCGGGTCGCGGGTGGCGCTGCTGGGTGACAGCGAAATGCTGGAGAATATCTTCGGCCTGACTTATCTCTCAGCCGAGGACAGCGGGCCGCGCTATCCCGGCAATCACATCCTGGCGGATCGTCTGGTGGGCTGGCTGCTGGGCGTTCCCGAAGCCGATTGGCCGGACCTGCCGGATGAATTTACCTGGATCGCGCTGGACGGCGATGCCTCCGATTGGGATGAGTCGCTGCGCCCGGTCAGCGACGACATTCTCGATACGCCCATGAACGACATCAAACAGGTGCGCGCGTTCTACAACGACCAGTACCTGTACCTGCTCATCGAAACTGCCAGCGAGACGGCAGACGCTTTGCGCGTCACCCTGAGCGTGGAGGATGCCAGGGTATCACGGCAGGTGGTCCTTACCGATGACCACGCGGCAGTCATCACGGCGGATGGGGGCGAGACCCCGCTGCCGGATGCGGGGATGGCCGTCGGACAGGCCGTCGAGGTGCGCATCCCACGCCGGGCCTTCAGCAGTCTGGCGTCGATCACCCGCGTCTGCCTGGATCAGGCGTCGATGGGCAATCAGGACTGCCTCGAAGCGACCTTTCGCCCGCCGCTGGTGACGGACCTGGACCCGGTTCCGGTGCGGCCTACTGATGGGCCGATGGCCTTCCTGCGCAACAGTGGCAACCTGCGCGCAGCGCCTTCCACCAATGCGGCGGTGCTGACCTCGCTGTTCGGGCGGACGCCGGTTGGGGTGCTGGGGCGCAACGAAGCGGGGGACTGGATCAAGGTGCACGATGGCCGCTGGGAGGGCTGGCTGGCACTGCCGCTGGTGGTGATGAGTGCCGATGTCGAACGGCTGCCGGTGCTGCCCTGAAATCTCACTCGGCGGTAGTGACGAACTGGCGCTCGTATAGTTGATGATACAGGCCCTGCGCGGCCAGCAGTTGGTCGTGACGGCCCTGCTCGACGATGCGCCCATCCTCAATCACGCAGGTCAGATCGGCATGGATGATGGTGCTGAGGCGGTGGGCGATGACGATGGCCGTGCGGCCCTGCAAAAGCTGCTGCAAGGCATCCTGAATCAGCATCTCCGTGACCATATCCACGCTGGAGGTGGCCTCGTCCATAATCAGGATGCGCGGGTCCGCCAGCACCGCCCGCGCAATCGAGATCAACTGGCGCTGACCGACGGACAGATTCGCGCCGTTCTCCTGAATGCGGGTGTCATACCCATCCGGCAGCGAGGTGATAAAGTCGTGGACGTTCGCCATGCGCGCCGCCTGTTCCACCGCCTCAGAGTCGGCCTTGAGGCTGCCAAGGCGGATATTGTCGGCGATCGTGCCGGAAAACAGGAACGGGTCCTGTGAGACCAGCCCCATCTGGCTGCGCAGCGAGTGCTGGGTCACGTCGCGCACGTCATAACCGTCGATGAGCACCTCGCCCTCGGTGACTTCGTAAAAACGGGCGACGAGGTTGGCAATCGAGGTTTTGCCCGCCCCGGTCGGCCCAACCAGCGCGACCGTCTGGCCCGGCTCGATCATCAGGTTGATGTCATGCAGGATTTCGACCTCACCCTGATACGAGAAGGACACGTGTCGCAGTTCGACGCGCCCGGTGATGGGCGGCATCTCGACCGCATGGGGTCGATCGGCCACTTCGGGCTGCGTATCGAGCAGGTTGAGGACTCGTTCGCCGCCGGCCATCGCCGCCTGCATGGTGGTGTAAAGCTGGCTGAGTTCCTGAATCGGCTGGAAGAAGCGGGTCACATAGGCCAGGAACGCGACGACCACCCCCAGCGTGAGGCTGCCATCGACCACGGCCATGCCGCCGAACAACAGCACGACACCGGTCGCCAGCATACCCAGGAATTCGACCGTCGGCAGAAAGACGAACGACAGGGCCATCGCTTCGACATTGGCGTCGCGGTTGGCGCGGTTCACTTCGTCAAAGCGTTCCAGCGACGCATCTTCCTGCGCGAAGGCCTGAATCACGCGCATACCGGATAGATTCTCGGCCAGGTCACCGACGACAGCGGCAATCCTGGCGCGGGTCTTGCGGAAGGCAACTTTCGCGCGGCGGGCAAACAGGGCCGTCGCCAGGATCATCAGCGGCAGCACGCTGAAGGTAACCAGCGCCAGCCGGGGACTCATCGAGATCATGACGGCCACGATGCCCACCAGCAGCAGCGCATCGCCAAACAGCGTCACCAGACCCTCGGACAGCAGTTGATTGATGACGGCCACGTCGCTGATGACCCGTGAGATGGTCACGCCGATGATGTTGCGATCATGATAGCCCAGCGACAGGTGCTGCAAATGGCGGAACAGCTCGGCGCGCAGGTTGGCGAGGACGCGCTGACCGACCCACGACAGCAGGTAGCTCTGGACGGAGGAGGTGATGTACAGGCCGGTGAAGGCCAGCAGCATCACCAGGGCGATGCGGTTCAGCCCGTCGAGGTCACCCTGGGCAATCGGCTGGTCGATGGCGATTTTGACCAGATAAGGGGCCAGCAGCGTCAGGCCGGAGGACGCGATCATCGCCACAAACGCGACCAGCATCTGCCAACTGTAAGGCCGGATGTAGCGCAGCAGCCGTGTCACCACGCTCAGGTTGAAACTGCCACCTTCGCCTTTATCGCCAAAACGCTGGATCGCGCCGCGCGGTCCGCCCATGCCCCCGCCGGATGTGCCAATCGAAAAACCCATCTCAAATAACCTCAATCAACTGATGTTTTTTGTTGACCTCACCGCAACTGACGGTGATAGATCTCGGCGTACAGGCCGGAACTGTGCAGCAGTTCCTCGTGGGTGCCGCGCGCGACGATACGCCCCTCATCCAGCACCAGCACCAGATCGGCCAGGCGCACCGTGCTCAGGCGCTGGGCAATCACGAACGAGGTGCGGCCCTGCATCAGCCGCTCGAACGCCATCTGAATCAGACGCTCCGTCTCAGTATCGACGCTCGACGTGGCATCGTCCAGCAGCAGGATGCGCGGGTCCTTGAGCAGCGCCCGCGCGATGGCGACGCGCTGTTTCTGCCCGCCGGACAGGGTCGTACCGCGTTCGCCCACATGCGTGTCGTAGCCGTCGGGCATCTCCATGATGAAGTCATGCGCCTGGGCCGCCTGCGCCGCCGCGATGACGTCCGCTTCGCTGGCGTGCTGCGTGCCAAAAGCGATATTTTCGCGGATGCTGGTGGCGAACAGGGTCGTTTCCTGCAACACGATGCCGATCTGATCGCGCAGGGAAGTGAGCGTCACCCCGCGAATATCATGGCCGTCGATGGTGATCAGCCCGGCGGTCGGGTCATAAAAGCGCAGCAGCAGGTTCATCACCGTCGATTTGCCGGAGCCGGTCTTGCCGAGCAGGGCGATAATCTGGCCCGGCTGCACGTCGAAGTTCAGGTCGGTCAGCACGCGCTTGCGGCCAAAATAGGCGAACGACACATGCTCGAAGCCCACCTGCCCCTGCACCGGCGGCAGCGCTACGGCATCTGGCGCTTCCTGAACTTCGGATTCCGCGTCGAGAATCTCGAAGATGCGTTCGCCCGCCGCCGATGCCATGGCGATGGCCGGGATAATGACTCCCAGGCGGCGCACCGGCTCGACCAACTGGCTGAGGTAGGTCGTAAAGGCCACCAGTTCGCCCAGCGTCAGCGCATCCTGAATGACCATCGACCCGCCGTACCAGATGATCAGCACGGTGCTCAGGCTGGCGATAAAGTCGATCAGGGGCACGTTGATCGACTGCGCGCGAATGGCACGGGCCGAAAGATCGAACCACAGGTTGTTCTCGGTTTCAAAGCGGCGGATTTCGGCGTCTTCCTGGGCGAAGGCTTTGACAATGCGGGAGCCGCGCAGGTTCTGTTCGAGCACGGTCGTCAGCACCGCCAACTGCTGCTGGATCTCGATGGACAGCGGGCGAAATACGCGGCCAAAGCGGAAGGCAACATAAGCCAGCAGGGGCATGGTCGCCAGCGACAGCAGCGCCAGTCGGGGGTTCATCCACAGCAGGGCGATGACCGTCCCGAAAAGCAGCGTGATCGACTGGAACAGCCGCAGGACGGCCCGCCCGGTCAGGAAGCGGATGCGTTCGACATCCTGAATCGAGCGCGACAGAAGCTGGCCGGTCTGGGCCTGATCGTGATAGGAAAACGACAGGCTGCCCAGTTTGCGATGAATGGCGTTGCGCACATCATAGGCCACGCTCTGCGAGGCACGTTCGCTCCAGACGCCCAGAAAATAGCCCAGGATACCTTTCACGATCGTCAGGCCCAGCATCCCGGCGATAGCCCACACCAGCAAATTGGCCTGCCCGCCCGCAATGCCCTGATCGACGATCCAGCGGATCACCTGGGGAACGACCACCGCCAGCCCGTTGATCGCCAGGGCCGCGATATACGCCCCGACCGTCAGCCGCCAGTAGGGGCGCAGAAAGCCAAAGCAGCGCAGCAGGATGTGCCTGCCGGAGGCTTCGGGGGCGGCTTTCGGCGAGAAGGTGATCCGCTGGCTGATGGGTTCGGTCATGCGACTTCAGGCTCTTATAGGAGGCGGTGGTGGTTGCATTTTCCCGATCCTGAGACAGATTGGCCGGACATTCGCCGCTGCTGCCGAACCTCCGGGCCGACCGGGACGCACATTGCATTGCAGATAGGATAGGTCCGATTGTAACGTGCCGCCGTCACCGTCTCAAAGCCGCCCGCAGACCATGCCGGTCCAATCGGGTGCCGAGGGGCGGTTACGGAACTGTAACCAGCCGACAATCCCCAGGTCACACGGGCACGCTAGAATGGGAACACCATCGTGTCGGCTATGAGGAAAACAGGATGAAACGACTCATCTGGTGTGCGGCGGTCCTGATGCTCAGCCTCGCCGTGATTGTCCCGGCTGCGGCGCAGGACAACGGAACCATTCTGCAATTAACGATTCCCTTCTTTCTGGAAGACATTCTGCAACCGGTCATCGACCAGTATCAGGCTGAGAACCCCGGCGTGCAGGTGCTGCTGGTGCCGTACCAGGGCTTCGGCGTGCCGGTGGAATCCAGCGATGACCCGGAGGTGTATCTCGATAACCTGGCGAATTATTACAGTTCGGCGGACGTGCTGCTGGTCGATTCCAGCCTGACGCCGACGGCCACGCGCGCCGGATACCTGCTCGACCTGTCCCCGCTGACCGGCAGCGATCCCGACTTTAACGAATCCGAATTTGAACCGGCGCTTTTGTCCGCCTTCGATTGGGATAACGGCCAGTGGGCGCTGCCGATTTCGACCAGCTTCGTCGTCGTCGAATACATCCCCGAAGCGTTCGATGCCGCCGGGCTGAACTATCCCTCGGCCAACTGGACACTGGCGGACCTCGAAAGTGCTGCGCGCGCGCTGACCCAGTACAACCCCGATGGCAC